>JAKAGC010000233.1 GCA_021817755.1 Acidobacteriota bacterium
GGTCTTTTACATTCTCTATGTTCTGCCCGGAAATCGCTTGTGCCTCAGGAATATTGGGGGTAATCACTAATGCTCTTTTAAAAAGAACTCCTATTAATGTTTCAACGGCTGCTTCATCGATTAACCTGGAACCGGATGTGGCAATAAATACAGGGTCTACTACGAGGGGAATATTTTTATTCTCAGGAAGATTAAGCGCATTGAATACTGTTTCGATGATTTCGGAAGAAACGAGCATTCCGGTTTTCACTGCCCGAACATGAAACTCGGCGAGAGCTGAAGTAATCTGTTTTGAGATGATGGGGAGAGATAGCGTTTCAAATTGATAGACAGATGCGAGAGTTTGAGCTGTTATCGCCGTAATGGCAGTGGTTCCGAAAACACCGTAAGCAGAAAAGGTTTTTAAATCTGCTTGAATTCCGGCGCCACCACCTGAATCGGAGCCGGCTATTGTTAACGCTGCACATTGTTCTTTCATTTTTCAATCCTTCAATTTTTCTTTAACTCATTAAATTTAAACAGGGCGAAGCATTTATTTGTAATATAAGATAAAGACTATTGCTTATTAAGATACATTTCTTAATGTTAACCGATGACCTGTTAAGCGATCTATCCGGGTGTTCCTATAGTTTACTATATCGTTAGGGAAAAGAAAAGTATCTAATCACAGTAAAATCGATTTTAACCTGAAAAAGCTTGTAAAATCCGCTATATTTTGGTAATATGGCAAAATGAACAATAAACACGAATTAAATCAGATCACAGTTTTGTGGAGTAATACGAGGAATAATTATGTTTGAAGAGCTTGAGAAGATCAATACACGGCCTGAACCATTTCAATTTTACACTGCCAGCGATTTATGGAATGATGAATACACGTCAAAACAGATGCTTTCGTTTCATCTAAATGAGAGCATCGATGTCTCTTCGCGGAAAATAGAATTTATTAACCGCTCTGTGGAATGGATCGCATCTAAATTCAGCATCGATATGAGTACAAATTTAGTCGATTTCGGCTGTGGTCCCGGATTATATGCTGCACGTTTGGCAAAGCGAGGCGCAAATGTAACCGGAATCGATTTTTCAAAAAGATCTATTGAGTATGCGAAGGAAGTTGCCGAAAATGAACAGTTGAATATCCGGTATCTGAACCAAAATTACCTGGAATTTGAAACAGAAGACCGGTTTAATCTTGTTCTAATGATTATGTGTGACTTTTGCGCCCTCAGTCCTGTACAAAGAAACGGACTTTTGAAAAAATTCCATAAAATCCTGGAACCAGGTGGTTCTGTTCTTTTGGATGTGTATTCATTGGTAGCATTCGATAAGCGGGAAGAGCAGGCCACATATGAATTAAACCAGCTTTTTGGATTCTGGTCACCCAATACGTACTATGGATTTTTAAATACCTTCAAGTATAACCGCGAAAAGGTAGTGTTGGATAAATATACCATTGTTGAGGCAGAGCGTACAAGAACGGTTTACAACTGGTTGCAGTATTTTACGTCTGAGGAATTGGAGAAGGAATTCATTGAGGCAGGATTTTCTATTGAAGGGATTTATTCGGATGTCGCCGGAACACCTTATGATAAAGATTCCAGTGAATTTGCTATTATCGCCAAAAAGGTGTAATTTGGCTTAGAAAAGTCATGAATGACAATGTGAAACCCGTTACACCTCACTTTGATTGTAATGGCTTTATTATAAGGTGTGTAGTTCTTGGTTGCGGCCCTATTTCGGATACAGAATGCGAATTGAAAGTATTTTAATTACAAGCATGTCTTATATTCAAAGCACCTTCAGTGAACTGTTTCGGTTACCTATTTACTATATTGATTTTTGGAGTACTTGGAATGTCAGATAAAAAAAAATTAATGCCGGCTCGTTACTTGCAAATGTTAAAAAAAATAGGCTCTATCCTTGAATTAGGTAGAAAACGAGCCTTTTCAGTGGTAAATGATGTTCTAATTGAAACTTATTGGAACATAGGAAAGGAAATTGTCGAATATGAGCAAGAAGGGAAAGAAAAGGCGGAATATGGTTCTGCATTATTAGATAATATTTCGAAAGATTTAAAAGCAAAGTATGGAAAGGGATTTAGCCGTCGAAATGTACTAGATATGCGTAGATTTTATCTGATTTATCGAAAATGGCAGACAGTGTCTGCTGAATTAAGTTGGAGTCACTATACCCTTTTATTAAGTTTGACTGATGAATTTGCACGGAGCTTTTACGAAAAACAAAGTATAGCAGAAAAATGGTCAGTAAGAGAACTTAAAAGACAGATTCAATCAATGTTGTTTCAAAGAATTGCTCTAACTAAAGATAAAAATGGTGTGCAACAACTAGCAAAAAAAGGTCATTCGATTGAATCGTATAAAGATATTGTAAAAGATCCTTATGTGTTAGAATTCTTAGGATTACCAGAAGACCACCGATATTCGGAAAAAAAGCTTGAACAGAAAATAATCGATAATCTGCAAATGTTTCTATTAGAAATGGGAAAGGGATTTACATTTGTTGGCCGTCAATATCGGATAACTTTAAATAACCGTCATTATTTTATCGATCTTGTTTTTTATCATCGAATAGTTAAGTGCTTTGTGTTGATCGATCTTAAAAAAGGGTATGTTGATCATGGAGATATAGGACAAATGAATATGTACCTGAATTATTTCAAGAGGGAAGAATGTGTTGAAGATGATAATGATCCGATCGGTATTATTCTTTCTGCTGAAAAAGATGAAATATTAGTAGAGTATGCTCTTGGTGGTCTCACAAATAAATTGTTCGTATCCAAATATCAAACCTACCTCCCTGATGAAAATGTTTTAAAAGCAAAATTGTTGGAAATTCTTGGATCGAAAGATGAAAAATAAGTGTGATGCGATAAAACTGTGCTCACTTTATGCGAAATTTTAGTAATTTTAATTAGAAAATCATGGAATCTATGAAAATTAAGACTTATTGAGAGAGTGTTGGAAAGTAGGGGCAAAATTGTTTGCTTTCTACTGAAGCCTTAAAACAATTGAATCAAAAATTAAATAAGACTGATTTATATCTAGCGTTTTTTTCTAAAATTCTAAATTTGAAAGGGTACATTATTGTATAAAATTTTATAAGATTAAAATATTATTAACAAAGAATTTAGTCGTCGAAATGTATTGGTTATGCGCAGATTTTACTTGATTTATCGAAAATGGCAGACAGTGTCTGCCGAATTAAGCTTGAATTACTATACTCTTTTATTAAGTTTGACTGATGAATTTGCAAGGAGCTTTTACGAAAATTAATATATAGCAGAAAAAAGGTCAGTGAGAGAACTTAAAAGCAAATTCAATCTTTGTTTTTTTTATGGAATGGTAGAAATAAGTTCTTGAAGAACCCATTCCAATATATAATGATATTCTTTCGCGATTTCGATTTTATCTCCAGACTGAGTCAACACGTTCCATTGGAGATAGTTTGAAATACGATCCATAAAACTATCGAGATGCTCACTCCCGAAGCGTTGTTCAATAACCGATTTATAAACAGGACTATTGGATTTAAGTTGAGAAAGCACATATCCCACCAATTGGCGATCCGGAGTCATTCGAGCAATATGTTTTATGGGAAATGTTCCATTTTCAACAGCAGTACAGTAATTATGATGTTCCTGGATTGTTTCATAAAAATGATCGGCTGCGAAGTTGTGTAATCCGGGACCCAATGCAATACAAGGCGTTTGTTTTTCCCATCGTTCCCTGTATACAATCGTATCTTTAACCTGGGGAAGCAGAAACCAACCGATGAGATTTTCACGGTATCCAGCTTTTTCCAGGATTTTCTTCGCTTCATTGTACATGCACCACGGTAAAATTTCATCCGGGAATTTTTCCGGCGATTCACGGTAAGTCCTTATAATATTTGGCTTTTCCCGAAGATCAAGACGATAAATATTGATCGATGGTACTTTAATATCGATAGCAATTTGAACCGTTTCAAGCCAATCCTCAATCGCTTGATCACAGAGTCCATAAACGAGGTCGATATTAACATTATCAAAATGAGGAATGATTTCTTGCAGCATTTCCACAGCTTGTGCCCCTGTGTGCTGCCGTTCCAGGATTTTTAAAATTTTATCGTTAAAGGATTGAACTCCTACGCTTAAACGATTGACATATTTTTTCAAAAGAGCAATTTTAGGGGGTCTCAATGTATTGATAGAGGTTTCGACACAGAATTCGCATTCTTCATTTTTACCTGATCTTCCTGAATAGAACTCAAAAGCCTCTGCAAGTAAATCTGCGGGTATAACAGTTGGTGTTCCTCCTCCGAAATAAATGGACCTGACGTTTTTTGCAGAAAGATCGACAACCTCATCCAACATTTTAAAATGCTGACGTTCAGCAGCCATTAAACGTTCGATTTCCTGACTTTTGAGCATTGGGCCATGGTAATAATGACAATAAGAACAGTGTTCCAGGCACCATGGAAAATGAACATATAATGTATAATCTTTGTAATTTCCATAGTATCCGAGTATTTCATCCTGGTAGGAATCTTCATATGGAATAGGACGGGGAGTTCCGGACAATGCAACATCCTTAAATGTTGTGAACCGGTATTTAACACTATTCTTGTCATTGAAGTAATCGGGTGGTAATGTATTGTAAAAATTGTAAGATGTTCCTTCAGGGGAAATCCTTGCATTCATGTTAATCCTCCTTTTTTCTACTTTATCCCGGATAAACCTGAAAATCTTCTATCCTGGCAATGAACATTTTCAATCTGATTTAATGGAATTGAATTACAGGTTGATAGCGATGAGTTACAGGTGATATCCTGAACGATTGGTCCTGGAAAATAAATCCAAAATCATAAAAATTCCTCCGGTATTAAGGTTAAAGAAGAAACCGTATTGAAACGTAAGCTCCCGCCGCGATTGAATAAAGCAATAATATCGACGGCATATCTGTCCGGTAAAATGTGAAATTTCTGATTTCAATGAACAATAAAAACAGATTTACAAGAAAGATTAGGTTGGATATCGGAATTTCTTCTTATAATAGCTCCACAAAAAACAATTAAAACTTGCCATCAAAAGTGTATCATTTTGTGGGTAGTTTGTAAATTTACAAAATTTTTACTTTAGCTAAACGGAATGAGACGTTATGACTTTGCCTATGATATGGTATGTAAAAATGTTACGGTTCTATATGTGAATGACCTAAAAACTAGTTATTCGAGTGAGTAATTATTGTATTTTTAAACGCATTTTCGACAAATCGTATTCGTTCGTAAGCAAGTCATTGGCTTTTTGGTACTCTTCTTTTCCAATGGCATGCAAAACCCGGTTTCCTGTAGCAATAAAATTCCGGTAGATTTTTTCCGCTTCATTAGGGGAGACAATATTAGAGTTTTGTTTTTTTACATGTTCCGAGCGTTTTTTAATATCCATAATCCGAACTTCCAGGTTCTTCATCATTTCCGAAATATAATGGATATTTTCTCTATCAATCGTAAAATCCTCGATATATCCCTTAATTAGTTTTGAATCTTTTATTTTTTTCAGTTCTTGAGCAGAGCTCAGGGTCGTTTCTGCGTAAGTCAATGCTTTGGCGTAGGCTTCTTCATAGTTGAACGCATTCGATACGGATATATTCTGATCCGGGTTTGCATTTTTTGAATTCAGCGAAGCGATTTCCCGGAAAGGAACGGAATACTTTGTAAAAAAAATGCGATACCCGGCAATAGTATGGAAGTTTTTGATCATATTAATCAAACCATTCATCCCCGAATTATAAAGATTTGCCCATTCCAGGCCAGGAGTAAGCGGTTCCGGTGATGAAACCAGTATAAGTGTCTTTTCGATAAGTAGGGGAGTCAGGGATTCGTTCATGGTTTGGACAGCTTTTTCACAAAGTTCTGAGGCCCGTTTATCCTCCGGCGATTGGATAGAAAAAGGCCATTTGAAATATTGGTTTAGATAAATATAGTCTTTCAACGTATCATTATAATGTGAGAGTTTGGAATAGATATCTTTATTATTTAAAATAGGCAATCGTTTTTCGATCAGTTCGAGTAATTGAAAAACGGGAATTTTGCTTGTAATATAGTCGGCCATTTCCGTATTTCCGGCCAATTGAAAATAGGAAATCGCTTTTTGGTAGTTTCCTACTTTGAAGAAGTTATTACCCAGTAATGAGGCGCAATCCGATTTCGTTTTTCCTGTTTGTTTATTGCAATAGTTTTCAGCGTCAGATGTGTAATCCCCAAGGAAATAAGCTTCAGTTGCTCGCAGGGGTTCTCCTGCTTTATCAAAAACTTCTGCTGCCTTTTTAAAATCATTATTGCGTTGATAAACAGTAGCTACTTTTTCGAGGCATTCTTTTCGTTCATTTCCTTCTTTATCCATGCAAGCGTTTTCCGCTGCGTCGTATTTTTTTTCATCCAGGAGCGTATCGATACTTTTGCCTTTGCAACCTGGAATAAATAGTAATGCGGCCAATAAACAAACGGTTATTAATGAAGGTATGGTTTTCTGTTTCATACCGGTATT
>JAKAGC010000234.1 GCA_021817755.1 Acidobacteriota bacterium
TGGGACCTGTTGGAACTTATAAAAACCGATTTCCCCTACAGCAGGATCATTATTTGAAAGGGTAGACAATACAGTAGTTCCGACTTTTAAACTGACATAAGCGTTTCCTTCCGGTTCCTGCCCATCAACCTTTAATACGCGTCCGGTTACGATACCGGCAGCATGAGCGAATATATCGACAATGGCATGCTGGCCATCATAAGAGATAGCACCTTCAGCGCTCCCGGAAAGCACAGTACCGGGTTGTAAGGCACTTAAAGTAAAGCTGCCTTCCCCTACTGAATCAAATGCAAAATTACCTCCGATATCGGTTGTTGTAACCATTTCATAAGGGAATTTACCGGAACTTTTCAATGTGACTTCGGCATTTTCAATAACTTCAATACCGGACCCATTGTAAAAAGTACCGGATACTTTACCGCGTCCATCAAGATAAACGTCAACTTGCGATGCAGTGGAATTGGCAGTAAGGGAAGCAGAATTTTTTCCTCTTCTTCCGCTGGCCGGATCGAATACATCAAGAGTATATGAGCCAATAGGAACAAACTCGAATAAGAATGAACCATCATCGGCAGAAGTATAATAACCAGTGGTTTCACCGGTAGTAACGGATACTAGTATAACCTGGGCATTGGGAACAGGCGCTTGAGTGGAGGGGTAAATTACATGGCCGCTTATGGTTCCCCATGGATTAAGGTAGATATCCATGGATTTCTCTTCTCCATGGTAAAGAATTCCACTGGCACTACCACCGTTTAACCGGGAAGAGTCATAGACAGTAAGCGAGAATTGACCGGCAAATATATTTTCAAAAGAAAAAACACCATTTACAGGCTGGGTATTAGTGATAATCTGAGTGGGATAACCGATATGGCGTAAAACCATAGTACCGGAAAAGTTGGTCACAGGATTTTTAGCAAAATCCTTAACCAGTACGGATACTTTGCCTTTTCCAGTTAACCGGAGTGTTACAGCCATCGGATTTTCGGTATCTTCGCGACTCATATATCCAAAAAGACGTCCTTTATAACCGTTTACCAGGTCTTCCGCTTCGATGGTGAAATCTCCAATGGGAATAAGAGTAAATGTATATTCGCCATTGTCATCTGTTTCGACTCCATCGATAGTTATTGAGGAAATAAATTTTAACCGGGCATTTTTTACAGGAGTCACACCATCAACAGAAACGACTTTAACAGTTACCTTCCCGGTAGGTGTCATTTGAAGTTTAACTGCAACTTCCTGTCCATTGGAGCTAATGGTTCCCGATTTGGCTGCACCCTGGGGATAAAATGCATTATGGGCTTTAATGGTAAAGCTTCCCGTATTGACATCGTTAATGGTTAAAAGGCCATCACTATCCGTTTTATAGGTACTTTCTCTTCCCATGAATCCGATAAAATCTCCGGGTGAATATTCAAATATGGGGTGGTTCAGAGTGACATCGGCCATAACACCTGCTGTATTGTTTGAATTCATTACTTCGAGTTTTATTTTTCCTTTTCCCCGTAATAAAACATCGCAGGAAGTATTCCGAAGGTTCTGAACAATCGCGTTCGAAACCCCTGCATAGCCTGCTTTAACAACTATAACCATGTAATTTCCGACAGGAAGATTGCTAAAGCTATAAGTACCTCTGGGTTGATCGGTTCCGCTGCCGCTGTGTGTGGTTGCGACAATTATATAATTATTATTAGACAATAAAACATCGGCATCAGGAAGCAATGAACCATCTATATCTTTAATCAATCCGGTAATACCGCCTATTAAATTTAATGAGAATCTGAATTCCACGAAGGCTTCTTGTCCTTCATAATAAATATAGGCAGTATTGGAAAGATGATCTCCGGTTGAATTATCATGGGCAATGACAGAGTATTTACCTATAGGTATATTCTCAAGGGTAAACCGGCCATCGGTTCCTGTAGTCGTATAAAAACCGGTATTGGAAATAAAAACAATGACTCCGGCTCGAGGATCGCCATTATTGGATCGAACTATTCCTGAAATTTTTCCGGTCCCCCTCAAAATAACAGTTACAGAAGAAGTTTGATTGGCCTGGACCTGAGTATTTACGGGGGTCTCATAAGATAATGTATCAGGATTTAGAGCTTTGATAGAGACGGTTCCAATGGGGACTTGCAAAAATTGAAAAGAGCCGCCGGAATCTGTTATGGTATGCATCAGATATAAGCCATCCTGGGACAATGAGATATCGGTGGAAGCAACGGGAGTTACACCATCATTCTTAAAGACCTGTCCGATAATAGAACCGGTTTGGATTCCTCTTAATGTTATAGAAATGGGAAGAACTTCTCCAGGGGATGAAAGGGTTGCATCGAAGTTACCTGAAATACTGCCGGATGAAGCATTAATCCTAATTCTTCCGAGTGGAACATCGGATAATACAAATTCACCTGAGGAATTACAGCGGGCTTCAAAATATTCACCTGGGGTCTGATTTTCAGCAACAGCAGTGACATAAGCACCTGAAGCACGGGTGAGATCGGGGTTCAGAACGGTTCCTGAAATGGTACCACGCCCTCTCATAATAATATCGATTTCAAGACGTTGGGCATTGGCTCGAACCCTTGCGGTAATACGTTCCATTTTACCGGTTCCGGGGTCTACAACGGTTAAATCAAAGGGAGTACTCAACATCCGTACAAAATCGAACTGGTAATTCCCGGAACTATCGGTTTTGGTAAACGAATAAGTGGCCGCGGAATCCCCCATGGCACTCATTTCCCCATCTTCGATTTCCCGTAGTTGAATGGTAACACCTGAAAGAGGCCTGCTGTCAGCAGTCAATACTTTACCAAAGACGATCCCACCGGGGGTTTTGATGGTGGCTTTAATCGGCATCTGGGTTACAACAGGAGTAATAAGCTGGCCATCGATACTTTTTATATTGGTAACAGTAATATTCTTCTCGACAAACGGAGAAATGGGATTATCGAAACCGACAAGAACAACCCGCCCAGAAGACTGACGGAATGCGGCATATGTTTCCATCCCATCTATGGAATAGTTTTCAGCTATTTTTGCAGTTTCAGAGGAAATGGCACGATTAAAGAATAATGCCACTACATGTCCGGCTTTATCTACAGAGCAATCCTGTATAGCTCCTATAAGTTTCAGAGCCGGTTTTACAATTGCTTTTACCGTACCGGTTATTGGAGTGGTGGATCCATTTCCATCAAGATCATTGGATAAAACGAAAGATGTATCACTGGGTTTAACAGTTATCCGTGCACGGCTTCCATTTTTGCAGGGGATGGAGGTAAATATAACCTGTCTGAGATTACCGGATTCATCTGGGACGATTAATGAAAGATCGAACCGGCCATCAGCTTCTCCGGTAACTTCAACGGTATAACCGTTTTGATCGACATTACCTATCAGAATGAAATCAGCAGGTGAACCATCCTGAAACTTTAAGGAGTAAAATTCTCCGTAAGGAATATCCCTGACATAATCGGTTCCATTCTTCGATAACGAATTCAAAAGATAATCCTTAACCGTCAGGTGAGCGTCAGAAGCACTTCCCGAATACGTTCCGGGATTAAGAGCAGCGGAGAAGAAGGGGATCTTATCTGAACAATTCCTGGCAAATTCTTCCTGGAAGTCGGTAATGGATTGAGAAACAAGGGAAGTGTTAAATATTTCAGCCTGAGCTTCAGCAAAAGTAATTCCTTTGGAGGTTGCGCGTCTTAAAATATCGAAATTAATGTCCTGGAACCGGTTTCCAATCCAATCAAGAGCGAGAGATTGAACAGCATTTACAAGAGGATCACCGAAAGATAGCTGCTGCCCTGCTTCGGCTAATTCTATGACACGTTGTTTTACTACGGCTGCCGTAATCGAAGGCAATCCGGCAGGAATACCGCCAGCAGGTGTTTTAGCGAGACTGTATGCTTCACCGAGAGCAGATAACGCGGGATTTATCAATTCGGGGGGGAGATTATATGCATAATCCGGTAGTACGAGTGAATCGGGGGACAAAGGAATACCGCTTTCCCCTACTCCGGTGGTTAGAACAAATTTTCCCTGTAATCCACCATCCATTTCAAGAGCTGTTGCAGTAACCTGACCGGTTTTCATGGCAATCATTTTGAATATACAATCGACGGATTCACCGGGAAGAATGGTCTCAAATGAAGCCGTTTCGTCGCTAATTAACCGGGCTCCATAGATTCGGCTGGAAGGCATTGTAAAAGAAACCAAGTTGGCAGGAACAGGAGATGTGTTGGTAAGGGTGACCCTGATATCGTATTTTTCATCAGTTCGAATAACAGAAGGATGAGCAAAGGAGATGGAAAATTTGGGATTACGAACAATTACGGCGCCGGATGCAGTTCCTTCTATAGGGACATCGCCGGAAGGTAGGCCGGAAAGTGTTCCATTGAAATCGACTTTCACCACATGGGTTCCCTGCTTAAGTCCTTCTGCCAGGAATTCAGCCATACCGCTAAAGGTAGCGAGAATGATTTCGATATCGTCAGCAGTTCCTATTTTATTATCAGGTCCCGGACAATGAACCGGAAGCGCAGCACCCATAATATGAGGTGGATTGGTTTCAGCTTCTCGTAAACCATCGGGAAATGTAATTTTGGCAGATACATCTTTAAGAGTAAGAGGACTCCCGGAGGGAGCATTATTGGAAATAATAAACATAACACTAAAGAATTGATTTAAAAATGCGACATCATTATTAAAGATTAACACTCCGGGTATTTTGGGAGATTCGGCTGTACTACCTTCCAATGAAGGTGGAAGCTCCAATTCCGGTATTTCGAGTACAAAAGGAACTGAACCGCCATTTCCCACAGGGCTTTTCAAATCCGGGCTCGAGCCTGTTCCGCCTAACTCGGGAATATAAGGCTTAGTCCCGGAATAAACTACAGGGAATTCGTACTTTACTTCTTTACTTTCAACCATGATGCCTACAGAAAAATTGTAAACAGTAAAGTTTTTGCTGGAAATATTAATCCCTTTTTCTCGGATTTCTGCGAGAGTCAATGGTCGGGATTCTACTTTGGTAATAATAATGTCCATAACTTCGATGGTAACGCTGGAAGGATTGGCATCGATCATGGGAACCCCATTCTTTTCCAGGTGGATATTATCCAGGGTATAAGTTCCCTTGGTCAATAATCCGGGAATAGAAAAAGGTTGATTGGGCACAGTCGTCAACGTAATAGGTCCGGCAAGACCGGGACCTTGTAGTGTCCCTTTCACCGTCATACCACCAAGTAACTCTGCATTTTCAACGGAAAATTCAGTTGCAACTATGGTTGGGGTATTAATAGGAACGGTTTGTTGAGAAGGAGTTACATTCAATACCACTCCTTTCACATAAAGCTTACCATCGATGAGCTTTTCCTGGGAATACAATCCGATCTGTCCTGGATAAAACATTACCAGGATTAGCATCAATACAAATAAGAACTTTTTGGGCATCATGGATTTCTCCTTAATTTTGCATATAATTTTTCTATTGGGAATTAATCCCTCTACATTTTTACTTGTTTTCCTCGTTTCTTTTGCTTTTTATATTAATCGGAAATTGAAAGCAAGAGTCCCGCGTGTTTACTTTCAATCTCTTTCAAATCCGGGTCCATTAATTTAATATTTGAAGGTGATAAAACGGTTTCACCGGTTTTGGTTCCACCTGGAGTTAACCGTAAAACTAACAATATTGTTTCATCCGTTAATTCAAAGGGTTCTTCCATAGAAAGAGTTGCTTTTAATTTCCCGACTGCATTGTCTATGGATTTTAATAACTGGCATTTTACTTTTTTTTGCTCCAAAATTTCACTTTTACGAATATCCAATAACCGAAGTATTGAAGGATCAAAATTCAAATCAAAACTTACAGCACGTACTGTACCGGTTCCTTTGATAGTAATTGGTATATCCATTTCATTGTTTTTTTTCAATTCCAGCCCTGGACTTCCCAGGACAATATTCATTACCGGAGTAGCAACAGGGGTTGTATCAGTAACAGCAGCAGAGACAGGAGGAGGAACCGAACCGGTTGGTTCGATTTTATTTTCAGTGGATGTAAATGTTGAACTTTCAATTTTCACAGGGACTGACTCCGACATAGTTTCCGGTTTAACTTCCTGTTTCACTTCTGAATTGGTATTTGTTTCGCCGATTGTTGAAGAGGATGGCTTAATTTTCTCTTCTTCTTTTTTGGAAGGAGTCGATGGAGTTGATTTTTGATTATTTTCCGCACCATTTGGATCAGTTTCAGGTTTCAATTTGGCAGGTTTCTCAGAGAGTCCCGGTTTGTTCATAGTCCCGGACCATATGGGGCTGCTGTCTTCGGGTGTAAAATCCGGAAACCGGACGATACGGGGGGTAAGAGTCATAATGATATCGGTTTGTTCTATTTCATTATCATTCCCTGAGAAAATATCCCTTAAAATGGGAATACTTGACACAATAGGAAATCCGCGTATGGATTTCCGTTCGGTATCCCTGAGTAATCCGGCCAGCATACTGGTTTCATTATCTCTAAGTTCTATGACGGTG
>JAKAGC010000235.1 GCA_021817755.1 Acidobacteriota bacterium
GATATTGAAACGATTCCAGGAAAATAAGAATAATAATGTACTGGTGGTTTTTGGAGAGAAATCCGGTAGCGAGATTCAATGTGAAGAGCTTTCTGCCAAATTTTGTGTCCATTACCCACCGGAGGGTATTCCGGTGGGTGAAGAAATTATCCGTTTATTGGACCGTTTCCACAATTATAAAGACGTAATTTTGGTGACTTCTGAAAAAGATTTAAAAACCATTGCAAAAAAGAAAGGGGCAAAAATTATTAATTCCATTGAGTTCTGCTTCGACCTCAAACGTATTTCACATTTCTTTGGAGTAGAAGAAGAATCACAAAAGCGAATCGAAGCCGAACTCTCTGATGGAGAAGTAGAATTGTGGATGAAAATCTTTAACGGTTAATGTGGCGAATCATCATGATTAGTAAAAGTATTTAAAGTGAAGAAGAGTCGAATGTGAAATATTTTTCGGTTTTCGGTGCAGGTAATCTTGGATGTAATCTCATTAGTGCTCTTGAGAAAAAAGGATATATTTTAAAATACATCTATAAAAAGACAAAAAGTAGTATCCCTCGATTACTAAATTCAGTGGAATTCGATATAAAGAAAATTATCGATGAATCTGATTTTATTATTATTTCCACCCAAGAATCGCATATCCTAGAAGTTGTAGAATTAATAGTGGCAAATGTGTCGGATTTAAAGGGAAAAATCGTATTTCATACATCGAATTCATTAACCTCAGATGAACTCCTTCCTATCAAAGAAAAAGGAGGGAGTACCGCTTCTTTTTCACCTCTCCAGACTTTTCCACTATGTCCCCAAAAATCAATTTATGGAGAAGAATATACAAACCTCTTTCAGGGGATTTATTTTCTATTGGAAGGAGATAGGGAAGCTTTGACTCTTATAAATAAGATCGCGGCTGATCTTGACGCATACGGAGTTTCTGTTCAAAAAGAAGAAAAACCTTTTTATCATATTGCTGCAGTCTGTGCTTCAAATTTTTTTATATCGATTTTAAAATTGTCGGAAAGCCAATTAAAAAAAGTGAATGGAAAATTTGAAGTACTGTTACCGCTAATCCACCAAACTTTAAAGAATGTCGAAACTAAAGGAGTTGACTCTTCTTTAACCGGTCCGGTTAAACGGAAAGAATCGGGAATTGTAAAAAAGCACCTTTCGTTATTAAAAGGAAAAGACCGGGAACTTTACCAGATTCTCTCAGATTATCTAACACAGGGTTTGGAATAAATTAAAACCTTATTGGTCTGAAGAAATGAGTATTATACTATTTCTCCTGAGTAATAAATGGTGGAATCACCGTTTTCCAATTCAATTACAGCTCCTCCGCTTCGGTGGATACCTTTGAATATTCCTTTCATCATTTCCTGGGTAGTGGATTGATGAAACGTGATGGACTCAGATATCATAAATCTCACATAATGATTCGCAATGTCGATAATTTGATCACTATCGATCTTCATTTTTTCGATCCATTGAAATATTATTTCAGCGAGTGTAGGGTTGAATTCATCGGCACGATAATCACGTTCTCTCCCGGTTATCATCTTCAGAGAAATAGCTTTGTGTTCCAGGTGGGGGGGGAAATCCAAGGTTGTATGATTGAGATTAATACCGATACCTGCAATACAGAATATTTCGTTTTGAGAAAAAATATTCTCTATCAATATTCCTGCCAATTTTTTTCTATTGAAAAGAATATCATTGGGCCATTTCAACGTTCCCGTTATATCACATAGGGTATGTAACGTTTTAATGACTGAAATACCTACTGTTAAAGGGAGGAGATGAACATTATCGGTCGAATTTAATCGAAACCCAAATGTTGAATAGAGTCCTTTTCCTCTTGAAGAGACCCATGTCCGTGTATCTCTTCCTCTTCCTGCTGTTTGTTGGTTACTGGTTACTAGAACCGGGGAAAATTCCTTTAAAATCTGATATTGAGATTTTAAGTAGGTGTTGGTGGATTCACAATTATCAAGCGTTATCACTTTTAAGAAGGATGGATACATTATTGTAAATCCCTTATTGTCTCTTTTATTTTATTTTTTAGATCAATCGTTTTCCGCAATTTCTTTTTCATCATGATGAGCGTCGTTCGCAATGCGTTTTCTATAAATTCAGGATCTACTAATTGGTTTTCTATTTCCGAAATAGTAGCATCAATTTTTACTAACTCTCTTCCCAACCGTTCCAGTTCTGTAATTCTATCTTCTTCGGCCGCTATTGGAATGAGAATTTCCCAATTCAGACATGCTCCTTTGTAACCTTTGGGAAGATTTGAAAAATTCGAGACTATTTCAGTTCGTTCACTTTTTACAATGAAATTAAAATATCTCAATTCCCGGAAGATTATAGCCGATTCTTTCATGGAGTCAGTTCTAAGGTAGATTACTGATGTCGGATTGAGTTTTACTTTATTTATGGATTTCACCCTACGAGTTTCAGAAGCTAGCTTTTTTAGTATTTCTATATCTGTATACTCTCGATTAAAAGTCAATTTACTCTCAAATTCAGGTTGTTGGAGATACTCGGCAGGAATAGCGAATTCCTTATCCAGTGAGAGCATTCCACGAAGGATAGTTTCGGTAATTAAAGGCATGAACGGATGGAGTGTTTGAATTAGTCTCATCAATGTAAAATGGAGGGTTTTTTGGGTTCCCGGTTGCTGTACATCCAATTTAGCAAATTCAAGATACCAATCGCAGAATTCGCGTCGAAAAAAGCGGTATACGATATTTGAAGCTTCATGTAGGCGAGCATTTTCAATGTTCAGATTTATCTTTTCAATGATAATATTAAGACTGTGTAGAATCCATTTATCCAAGGTCGAGAATTGTGAATAACCGATATCGATCGAAGATGCAATAGTTTCATCATTGGTATTTTTTTTTACAAAACGATAGGCATTCCATATTTTATCAATAAAGGATTTTCCTCTTTTTAAAAGAAAGTAAGTATGAGATCTGTTTCTTTCTGGATTAGAAATTAGAGATTGGGAAAAATGAAGAGCATCTTCTTCATATTGATCGGAGATACGGGAAGAATGGATTGTTTCAGTCATCGGTTAGAGTATTGATACATTTATAGAGATGTAAATTTCTATTATAAAATACTGCCATTCAATATCGCTGGTAGAAGAAGTATATCTATTTTAAGGACTTTTCCACTTCCGATTTTAGAGAATCAATCTCTTGTTTTATTATTTTTTCAGCGAGAGGTGGAATTATTTCCCAGAGCATTTCTTTAATAGCATTTGTTAACCGATTTTCAATTTTTGAGAACATATTTTCAGTTAACACTATTCCTGATCCTTGTTTAGGTGCCTGTTCTGCGAATCTTGCCTGTTCCGGTGCTTCCATGGCAGGTTCTTCCATTACAGGTTCAGCGGAATAGGGAGATTCCGTATAACTCATCTCATCGAATTGATCACCCGCTTCTTCTTCTCCCAAAGGAATTTCTCCCTTTACCTCAGGTGTCTCATAACCCCCAATCAAATCATAAGCCTCAGGTTCAGCTTGCTCCTCTGTTTCTGATTCAAATCCGTAATGACTATCATCGGTTCTTTCTTCAGTCGCTATTGATTCTTCAGGAATTTCTTCTTCATAGGAAGGAGAATAAGGTTTTTCCGGTAGAAAAGTTTCCATCGGTTCTTCCATAAAACCTGGTATCTCTTCTATAGGTTCATTTGTAAAATCTGTAGGTTCTTCTTCGATAATAGCCTGCGGTTTTAATTCCATCATGTCTGAGTTATCCGGTTCAGGTTCATATTTGATATCAGGAATCTCGTTATCCTGACCAAATAATTTATCATTTGCTTCATCATAAGAAATAGGTTTCTCAAATTGGGTATCAGGGACAGCAAAGAGGTCATCCACTGATTCTGTTTCCATTTCGGAGGGAATAACTGGCTCTTCAAGAATTTCAGGAGTGGAGGGTTGCATAGGCTCAAAAGACATATCTGGCTCTTCCATTTCGTCCTCAAGTGGTCTGGATGCAACTCCAAGATTTTTTCCCGGAAATAATTCAGAACTATCTTCTCCCGGTAATTTATAGGTATCAGTATTTTCACGATCAAGATCGCTCAAATCATCATTAAAATCCAGTTGCTGTTTCCTTGTTTCAATATCATTCTTAATATTTAGTGCTTCCATTGTTAAAGAACCGATTTGCAGTTCCTTTTCCTGCATTTCGATATTCTTTTTAATATTGATTTCCTCATCAGTGAGGCCTCCCATAGAGTCATCAGGAGTACTGTAGATATCATCGGCGAAAGGATTTTCATCAACATCTTCTAACGAAGGAGAAAGAAGGTCCTTTTCCGGTTGGGCTCTAGTAATTTCTTCTGATGGAAGAATTTCATCATCAGGATACATAAGAGGTGTGCCACCGAATTCAGGTTCCGGGATCGAATCAACTGAATCAACTTCCTCTTTTACATCCAGAAAACTGAGATTATTGTCCGGTTCAGGCAATTCATCTATTTCAGAAAAGTCTTCAGGCATAGATGTTGGAAGATCATCGGGCATCAGCGGAGGATTTTGAGCTGACATATCTTCAAGAAGTTTTTTAATATTGGCCACTAATTGGTTAGAATCGAAAGGTTTGGTAATAATATCAATAAAACGAATACCTTTTAATAGTCTTTCATCAATAGGTTCAAAACCTCCTTTTAGTAGAAAAACCTGGGTATGTTTTAAAGTTGGATTTTCCTGGATGAATTTGCATACTTCATATCCGCTGAATTCGGGCAATTTAATATCTACCAAAACGATTTCTGGTCGAAGTTCCAGGAGTTTTTCTCTTAAATTAATACTATTTTCAAAAGTAAACAATCGAATATCTTTTTCTTCCGAAAATGAAAGTTCTACAATTCTGCGGATAGTATAACTATTATCGGCCAGAATGATTGTCTTCATGCTCATATTTCCTCCTTTCTTAACCTTATATTATTAACACTATTCGTATGTTAATGTCAAGTAGAATAATTGGAATTAATCAAAAAAAAATTTTTTTTATTTTTTTTAAATCAAAAATGCGTTTTAGGGTTGACATTTACTCGCAAATCAGGTATTAATAGAACTTAAAAATATAATGGGTAGGTTCGACAATTAAAGAGCAACGCAGAGCGCTATAATGATTAAAAAGAAAGAGAAAAATTATTCGATTATTATTGTGACTGGCGCCACTTCAACCAACAAAGAATTCGTCATCTCTTCAAAACTTATCAAGAATTCGCTTATTGCTATCTCTGTTTTATTGGTAATATTTGCCTTTATTATTTATGATTACCTCAGTATCTCCTATGACAAAGAGAAGATGAAACGGTTGGAAAAGGACAATGTCAAGAAAGAGAAGACCATAGCTGAATTAAACACCAATATTAAGGAAATCGAATCCAAACTACGAGTTATGGAGACATATAAAGATCGTATTGCTGTGGCTATGGGTTTAACTTCTCCGAATGCATTGACAGAAGTAGGCACCGGTGGTCCGATCACCAATTTTTCTTCCGACATGGAGCTTTCCGGTCAAAAAGTGCTCGATTCCAATTCAAATGTTAATAGTACTCCTGCACTTCCCAAACCTTCTTCCACTGAAAGTATCATTAAAAAAACCTATGACATTCGTCAATCCGCAGCTCAAATTGTGAATACGTTGAAATTTGTTGAAAGTGTCATGGAAGACCAGAAAGTACGTTTAGCATCATGCCCCTCCGTTTGGCCCACTAAAGGATATTTAACATCTGCTTTCGGAGAACGGATTCACCCCTTCACCGGTAGGGAGAGCTTTCATAATGGACAGGATATTGCCACTCAATACGGTAATAAAGTCATCGCTCCCGCCGATGGAACTGTTCTCGTAGCTGAATATCAGGACTATTACGGATATTTATTGGTAATTGATCACGGCTTCGGTTATACTACTCGGTATGGACATCTCGCATCCTTTGCCGTTAAGGAAGGACAAAGAGTCAAACGTTTCCAGACAATTGGATATGTTGGAAATACCGGTAGAAGTTCAGCTCCACATCTTCACTATGAAGTACGCTATTTTGGAAAACCGATGCCCCCGATGAATTTCATTATCGATTAGACCACGTGCTTTACCCTGTTATATTGTCATATCTCATTGAGAGAGAAGGGATTACTCATCATAAATTTTTATATATTTAAATTCCAATCTTTCAGTAATATGGTCGGTCTTTTAATCGATAATTACCTATCATGAGCAATATACGTGAAAAATTAAAAATACTTGAAAAAGATAAGATAAAGCAAAAGTGGGAAAACTTAAACACTCAGAAAGATTTGACCACTAAAGAAAAACTTGAAAAACTGGTAAATCTGAATCTTAAGCGTGAAAAAATTCCTACCCAATCTATTCCCCAAACAGAAACAGATTATGATATTATCCCAGAAGAAATAAGCGAAAGTTTTATTATCACACGTGAATTTACTTATCCTTTAAATGTAGGATATGGAAAAATAAAACTTTCCGATTGGGATTCTATTAATTCTCATCAA
>JAKAGC010000236.1 GCA_021817755.1 Acidobacteriota bacterium
TTTCTTTTATCTCATGACTTTCTAGAATAGCTGAAATTTTTTCTTTTTTTACTCTTCCTAAGGATGCAAAGAATCGAATAAGGTTAGATACATTTATATCTTGAGGTAATGCCTCCGGTTCGCAAATATACAAAAAATCCTGGGTTTTTAAAGAAAAGTCTATTTTACCCTGTTGATCCGTAAATTTACCCTCAAATCCATTTTTAAACAGATAATCACCATAACCTGAAAACATAGAAAATATGATATTTTTAAACCTTCCATCACTGCAAACATAAATATCCTGTACCTTTTCTTGGTGTATAAGAGTTTTGACAGGTTCCTTAAATTTAAGATCCTTTTTTTGAATCAGGAATAATGAACGATGAAATAATGAATGGGAAATAAAAAATAAAACAATAATATACAATAGATTAACTCCTGCACCCGCAGCAAAAGTTGCTGGTAACGCACCATGCCCATGAAAAATGTTTTCACTATTTTTAACAAAATTAACCATTACACGTTGATCATTATAATAGACTCGATCGATCCAAAAACGAACAAATTCACGCCTTTTTTTTATAGCATAATCTGTAAATTTTAGATAATTCTCATACCCATTACTACCCGCTTCTAGTGCCGTCATATTATAAAATGAAACTGGAGTAAAAATTGAGACAAATTGGTATTTTCGGATAGCGGATTCTTTTTCCATTCTAGATTTAATGTCAATTTGTTCAACATCCAAAAATTCATTATTCCAATATCCTTCAATTACTTTTTGTCCTTTTTTTCTATTATTTTTATCCGCTTTTCCAAATCGCTTGGCTGCCTCATTTTCAAATTTGTTAATAATCCCTATTTTGGCAGAATCAGTTTCCACTGAATTTGAAATACCCGATAAATTATCTGATATTATTGAATTAAAAAGCGGAGGAATCATGAACACCAACACAAACCATATTAAACTAGCAATAATTCCTATATTTTTTTTTATTCTACAATTGGCTAAGATAGTACCAATCAAGAAAAAAATTAAAAGCACTACTATAAGTGAAAGTATAAATCCAATAAATGCTTTTAAATCAATCATTGAAAAATTAAATCCAATAATACTCAATACACCTAAAAACAAAATATTTAATAGTATCACATATCCAATCAGGGAGAGAAATCTAGCAAAAAGAAATTGGAGGTATAGTATTTTATATCGCGGAAAAGAAAAAATCATCCTAAAGAAATCTTTTTTCTTAACCCCATAATATCCATAAAAAATTGAAATTAAACTCAGGATAGCCATCATCAAAGTTGCGTAATTAGTATAATCCATCGCAGTTCCTGAATTAATTGATTTTCCCTCCAGATAATTTGAGAGATCCATCAAATAAATTGAATTTATAGACGCAATACTATTATTGGAAAGAATTCCCATTGAAAACAAAATTCCATTTTGTGAGGGAATAAATAAAATCTTTATTCCCAGGTAACTATAGGAATCATAATTATTCACACGATTAAAAACTTTCTCAGAATTTAATTTAAAATTTTTCTCTTTTTCTTGAAGAGATTTATATTCGCGAATCGAATTAAAAGTAAAATATAAAAGGGTGATGAAAACCAAACTGAAAACAGCTAAATATTTTAAGGACAAAATCCGCTTGTATTCCAACTTAAGGAAAGAGAAGAAATTTCGCATTTTTTTATTCCTCTGAGAATCTAATTGATTTCGTTGAAAATTCGTGCCACATAACTTCCAAATAGTGTTGTTTCCGAATACTTTTCATTTATATTAAGAATAATTGTTAAATCAGTTAAATTCTGATTAACCAATTCATTTCTTAATGAAGAAAGCATATTTGATATCTCAGTGAAATTTGCATAATTTGTTTTTAATATGCCTATGATATCTCCTTGGCTTAATGATTCCTTAATTTTTGAGAAAATTACCGGATTCAGTTTGTTTTTTACTAAAAAAGTATCATAATCAAACCTTGCTAATGCATCGAGAACACTATAATTATAGGAAGTAGATTCAGCTTTATCAATCAAAATTGAATAGGTAGTAATTGCATTATCGATCAACTCTTTTGTCTTTTCAGTTGAAATGATCCACCCTTCATAATCCATTCCCAGTGTATCTTTGTTTTCAATTTTATTTAATAAATCCTGAAAAACTGTATTTGATTCTAAGTAATAACTTGCTCCTTTTATTACATAGGTTTCTAAATTTAAACTATCTTCTAAACTATGAGTAGTAGAACCGATTGTATTTATTGAAAAAACTATTCCAATTCCATTACTCATAACATAAGGGAATACTCCTGTATATAAAACCAGGAAAAAAACAATTCCTAATCCAAAACGAGTATATACTCTCTTCTTGTTCATATTTTACCTCCATTTCGATTGCACTTAGGCAACCCAACATTCAGTTACATAAAATCTTTGACAAACATTATTCTTGAAAGACTGATCCAATTCTACGGTATTCATTCATTCCTGAACTTTTACCTGGAATTAAAACTGCATATGGAATGATGACCGGTAAAATCCACATTACAGACTGTTGCGGTACAATTTTTCTTGAAAATTTATAAATGACTCTTAATGGAATCATTTGATTTCTAATTCCTAAATATCGAATAAACCGGAAATTATTTATAAAAAAATCGAGTTTCCGATATTTTTCCAAATATTCGACAAAATCTGTTGACAAAGTTCTTATTTTATTGTACTCTTTTTGCATGATTCGAATTAATCCGACTGCTTCTGCTTTATACACGAATGTGTTGGCGAAAAATGATGTAAATGAAACCTTTTTATTAAATTCCTTGAATGTACGGCAAAAAAGTCGCGTTAATTCCATGGTTCTTTCATTATACCCATCTTATGAAATAAAGTCAAGTTCTATATTCTCAAACACTGCGACCCGTTTAAACAAATGTAAATCTTACTCACAAATTCATTATTATTATCATTTAAGAAATAAGTATTTCTTTTTAAAAAAAAATGATAAAAATATTACCCAGCTTTTTATTCCACTTATTTTAAAAGCATATCAATCCGGTATTAACTTATTTTTCTCTATCTGCCTTTTATTAATGTTCACTCATTTAATTACCCCCGTGAGACCCCGGCCTATAAAAAATACTATCTCAAATCGCAAAGGCCGTGGTCTCATGTACGACTTTCAACCGATTTCAAAACCTAATCCGGGGAGCGTTCCCAACTATTTAATTTCCCTCCCAAACTGCGTGTTTTTTGGAACGCTCCCCGTTTCTTTTTTATTAATTCGCCTTCCGATTATCAGACGTGAAGATATAAATCTCCCTATAAGTAAATCGTGGGAAAACAATATATGGGAATCTATTTCCTCCATCATCCCACATATTGAATATCCCCTCTCCTTAATGGGTATTGAATTTATTGTAAATTACTTTAAAAACTATTCATTCATGGGGAAGCCGCAGATGATTTCCTCCTTAATTTTGCTAAACCAGGGTCACTGCGGTTTCCTATGCACTTCTTTGAAGGTTTTAGAACTTCATATTTATTATGAGTGTATGAGCAAAAGAAGGGAAGAAATTAACTTATTTCTTCCCTTCTTTTTTTTTTCTCTAATCCCCTTCAATGATATATAACAATCTAATTTGAAAGGAAATCCCAGCATGAGCCCCCAAAAAAAACAAACAACCCCCCAATACGGACCAGGTGTCTCAAAACTAATGAATTCACATTATTATTGCCTTGAACTTGTTTTCATTATCAAGGAAAGTGACGGATATCGCCTCGTGGTTTCACATCGAGATAATTTACGATGGAACAATTTTTATAAAACCCTTCGCGGTGCCAAAATAGCGTTTTCACATTTGTTTGGTAGATACCGGTGGTCAAATAACGTGGATATGGAATGGTCGCCATTTTATAGACCTGAATTGAACTGGATGAATGATCTTTTAAACAAAAGACAATTCCTGGAAAACAAGCAGGTATGCCATGAATACGTATAAAAAACGAAAATTATCCACTCGAACAAAACTCATAATCACCTCCTGTTCAAATGATGATATCGGTTTTATCACTGTTGAAAACCTCGCGGTTCTTCTTGATGTCAACCCCTCCTATCTTTCTCGTAAATTCAAAGAAGATACCGATATCACACTCATTTCTTTTATAACCGCAGAAAAACTCAAACGAATGGCTGCAAATCTTTTGAATAGGAAAGAAAAACCCGATTTTCCCGAATTAACTAGGATGAATGGATTTTCACGCAGTGATTATCTCATCCATATCTTTAAGGAAAATTTCGGAATTCATCCCGGTGATATGCGAAAATATGCAAAAAATTCCGGTAGGAGAAGAAAGAATCTCCATCCTCCAGCTTTATCATAAAAATTGGGGGGATTTCTTTAAAAAGAATCCCCCCTCATAATCCAATTATCCGTTTCTATTTCTTCGTTCGTCCCATCCAGGATAAATCTGCAAGTCTTCCGAAGTATTCATGAAAGATTCTATAATACATCAACTCTTCCTTACTATCCAATGTCCATCCATTCTCTAATGTCTGTTCCCGTTTAAAATCATTATCTGAAATATGAGTTTCTGCATATTGTGCAAGCAGTGTTCTAACTCCTGCCCCTTCCCAGAATTTTGCTTTTTTTCGGTTTAATACCCGTTCCGGTAACGATACATTTATCGCCTCTCGTAAAATCCATTTTTCTACATTATTCTTAATTTTATATTCCACTGGAATTCGGATTGCAAAATCAACTACCCATGGGTCCAGGAATGCCGTATGAGCAACAGTTCCGTGAGCAGAAGCACACCGGTCCACTCGTTGAAGTGCTGTGTTATGCAATCTCGAGGTAATATCGATTAATTCATCTCCCAATAAAGAAGAAGGAATCGATTTCAAATACTCATATCCTGCAAACAATTCATCTCCTCCTTCTCCTGAAAAAACATCCGATACATAATCCGAAGCCATTTTCGCAACTAGATAATTAGTGATACTTGAACGAACCAGTAGCGCATCAAAAGATTCCAGGCTGTAAATCACATTCGGTAAAACTTTCAACATTTGCTCCAGGTTAACTTCTACTTCATGATGTCTTGATTTAATATATCCAGCCACTTCACGTGCATATTCCAGGTCAGGTGCTCCTTGCACTCCTGCCGCAAATGTATGTAATATTCGAAGATGAGGTCGCGCCAGTGAAGCTAAGACACTTGAATCCAACCCACCCGATAACCATGAACCCATCACATCCATATTAATACATTTTTTTACCGATTCTGTTAACCTTCGGCGTAACTCTTGAGACATTTCAGGTGGTGAGCCATCAAGTGGTGTTTGTTTTTTTAGCTCGAAATATGCCTCCAAATGTTCTCCATCAAAAGTATGCCCTGGTTTCAATTCATTTATATCATCTGTTACTTCCATCAACGCTTTTACTTCTGAGGCAAAACACAAATTCCCTGAATTTGTTTTCCCATAATATAATGGTGCCACACCTAACCCATCCCGTTTTAAAACCAATTTCCCCCCCATCGCTTTCGCTTCTGCAAAATGGCCATCACCGGTGCTGTCTCGGACCATTCCGTGACGTTCTATTCCTTCCGAATCTTTATCCTGGGAAACTGTCCACACTATCCCTAATGATGCTTGTGGTGTTTCTACCTCCTTTACACCATCTGTGCCACGATAAGATATCTTATCCAACATTTTTTTTACTTCATCCAGTTTCCCTGAACTTCCTATTCCTGCTATTCCTGACATATTATGCCTCCTATAATTTTAATTTTTGTATTCGTTCTTTTTCCGTTAAACGGTTACCCGTTTCCGGATCCATTACATCATATCCCCCATTTATCACCCCAGTCGTAATTTGACCGCATAAATATTTATTTCCCCTGAAATGAGGAGCATCCAGTAACCCTTTCTCAATAGCTGAAGCTAAAATCTCCGGATCGCTGAATCCATTTCTTCCCTCTCTAATTCCCATCTCTTTAAGCGCATCCAGCAAAACTCCCGTCTCTTCAATTAGTTCAATTTTCCGTTTTTGTATCGTTTTATCTTCTGAAAAATCAGGCATACCATGTAGACAATCCCTTAACATTCCATGAATGATATTGCAGCTCTCGATCAGTTCATCCGGGAAAACCGCATGATCTCCTTCGCTAAATCCCACCACATGCAGAATATGAGGATGGAGAGCAAGACTAATTACTCCCGAAGCAGCCAGTTGACCCTTTGCCCAATCTCCATGAGCCCCAAAATGAGCAATACCTGCACGTACTTCTCGATATACTCTAAAATTATCGTCTTCAAGGGTACAGATCAATTCATTTTTTGCTAACATCTTCGCAATATCCATCACAGGTGTTGTTCCTGGTGGGGTATTGAACATATACTGTGACACATAATCCCTCACTCCCATTTTTTTTGCATTATATGCCGCCAAATAAGCCATAGACACAGCCAGTGAATCATGTGCATCCCGCAGACTCCATTGATGTGATTCATTCA
>JAKAGC010000237.1 GCA_021817755.1 Acidobacteriota bacterium
TACAGAAAAAAATAAATGAGTCAGTCGATTTTCACAGTTCAAACATTTTCCGTTAATCAGATGGATTCCAGGGGAAGCGTTATTGCCATAGGTAATTTTGACGGGTTTCATCTTGGGCATCACCAAATCATTGGAACGCAAAAGGCAATTGCAGCAGAAAAAAACCTGGAATCGATAATCGTAACCTTTAATCCCGCAACACGCGTTTATTTTAACCCTGATTTTCCAACCATCAGTACTCAAGAACAAAAAAAAAGAATTCTCGAAAGTCAGCAAACTGATAAGGTTTGTATATTTGATTTTGACCAAATAGTGAATATTCCCGGTGAAGAATTCTTAAGTGAATATTTGATTCGCCAATTTAATATGAAACATATCGTAATGGGAGAGAATTTCCGGTTTGGAAAGGGTAGGGGAAGCGATATACGGTTTCTAAGCGAGGTCTCTCAACGTTATGGGTTTGGTTTTACCGTAGTCAAACCGGTTTTACTCGAGGGAATACGTATATCCAGTTCTTTGATTAGGGAATTATTGGCACAAGGAAAAATAGAAGAAAGCAACCGGTTGCTCGGACGTTCATATATGATTGAAGGTATCGTATCAGAAGGAGATAAACTCGGTCGAAAAATGGGATATCCTACAATTAATATACAAACCCAGAACAAATTACTTCCCGAAGGTGTATTTAAAACGTCAGTATCCATAAATGGCGAGTTACATGCAGCAATCGCCTATATAGGGATGCGTCCCACTTTTAAAGGCAAAGAGAAAAAAGTAGAAGCCCATATCTTTGATTTTAACAAGTTTATATATGGTGAAAATGTATCGCTTTTTTTTGAAAAAAAAATACGGGATGAGATGACTTTTGATTCTGAAAGCAGCCTTATCGAGCAAATAAAAAACGATATAAAGAAATTAAAAGGTTGACAAAGATTAAAATATTTGATAATGATATTGAATACAATTTTAAAATAGAAAAATTCAGGAGCAAGTATAATGACGAATACTGAAACCGAAAAAACAGGACAAACAGAAGAAACCCTGGCAACGGAAGCAAAAAACGAAGTCGAAGAGACAGCAGCAAAGGTTGAAGATAAATCTGTTTTAACCGAGGGGCAAACCGAAGCAATACCCAATGAAACTCCCGCAGAATTAATTAAACAGTTTTCATTGGAAGTTACAAAAGATCAAATTGATAAGGATTTTGAAGAAGCATTAGCTAAATATGCAAGTGAAATCAGTATCCCCGGATTCCGTAAAGGAAAAGTTCCGCTGGATATCATCAAAGCCCGGTTCAATGATGTTATAAAAGATGAAGTGATTAATAAAATTTTGGAGAAAAATGTTTTCGATCAAATCGAAAAAGAAGGACTCCATATCGCATCACAGCCCACAGTAGATAAGATGGACGAAAAAGAAAATGGCGATTTCACTGCGGAAGTATCTGTAGAAATATTTCCTGAAGTCGAAATCCCGGAACTCGAAACGGTAGAAGTTGAGATCGCCGCTTCGGAATTGAAGTACGAGCCTTATGATGAAGCCAAACAGATCGATGCCGTTCTTGAAGGAAACCGGAAGCAGTCCCCTGTAATCGACCGGGGAGTAGTCGAGAATGATTATGTAGTCATTAAATACCAATCGAAAGTGCTATCCACACGCAAGATGTTTCCCAAGAAACAAACCTATTTCATTGCAAAAGATGGTGAGGAATTTGAAATCCCCGAATTCTACAAAGAAATCATTGGAAAGAATAGAGATGAATCGTTTACCTTTACCAGAACCTTCCCCGCCGATTATAAAAAGAAACCCCTGGCTGGGCAAGAAGTCGAATTTAATGTAACCGTTGTCAACATTTTCGAATTGGTGAAACCCGAATTAAATGAGAATTTTGTAAAATCAATCGGTTTTGAAGATGAAAACACCTTTAAAGAAAAACTAAAAGGGGAATATGAACAGTACAACAGCAAAATGATCGAAGACAAGAAGATGGGATTCATCTTAGATAAACTAGTGGAAACCATTTCATTTCCTGTCCCCGGTAGTGCCGTAGCACATGAAGCGGAGCATATTTATTCCCATTACCGGAAGCAGTTTGGTTTACCCGAAGGAGAAACTCCTCCTGCCCTTATAGAACCCTTTAAGAAAGAAGCTGAAAAAAGCGTTCGTGTTTCTTTAATCACCAGTGCAGTACGGAAAAAATACAATATCGAAGTTACTTCCGATGATCTCGAAAATGAATATAAGGAAATGTCGGAAAAGAACCGGATCCCCGTAAAGGAAATTCGAAAATACTTTATGAGTAAAGAGAATAGCCAACAGTTAAAAGACCGGTTATTGAAAGATAAAATTTCCGGATTGATTAAGGAGAAAATAGTAATAAAAGAAATATAATATATATACGGCTCTTGGCTAAAGTAAAGCAGAAAGAGCCTATACATATAAATGAGGTTAAAAAATGGCGTTAATACCAGTAGTAGTAGAACAAAGCGGAAACGTAGAACGAGCATATGATATATATTCCCGTTTATTAAAAGACGGGATCATATTTATTGGTTCTCCCATAGATGATAATGTAGCAAATGTAATCATCGCCCAGTTATTATTCCTTGAAGCCGAAGACCCAGAGAAAGACATTTCACTGTATATCAATTCTCCGGGAGGAGTAATCACCTCCGGGATGGCAATATACGATACCATGAAATTTATCAAGAACGATATCGTCACTATATGTCTCGGGCAAGCAGCCTCAATGGCAGCCGTCTTACTCGCAGCCGGAACAAAAGGAAAACGGTACGCATTACCCAATTCCAAAGTTCTTCTTCATCAACCCCTCGGTGGATATGAAGGTCAGGCAACGGATATCCTGATCCATGCCAGAGAGATCGAACGGGTTAAAGAAAACCTGATCGATATTCTCTCCTTTCATATCGGTCAACCCCGGGAGAAGATTGCGAAAGATATCGAGCGTGATTTTATCATGAATGCTACCGAATCCATGAATTATGGAATCGTCGATCACGTAATTTCGGAAAGAAAAGGAATAAGGGAGATCACTAAGAATGAGTAACGGTACACCTCCCAGAAAAAAAGAAGAGAAAAAATGCAGCTTCTGTGGTGCCACTCCATCTGCTGCATATAAATTGGTTGCAGGTCCCAATGGTTACATCTGCGATAGTTGTGTAATCACCGCCTATAACCTGCTTTATAATAGTAAAGAAACAGGTCGGCCTGTCCGGCACCGCAATACCCGGCATCTTCCCCCAGCAGAAATAAAAGACCGGCTTGATCAATATGTAATCTCCCAGGATATGGCAAAGAAGAAACTCGCAGTTGCAGTTTATAACCATTATAAAAGAGTAAACGAAGCCCGTTCCATTTCCGATGTCGAAATAAAAAAGAGTAATCTTCTTTTAATCGGTCCCACTGGAACAGGAAAAACCCTCCTCGCAGAAACAATGGCACGCATATTGGATGTTCCTTTTGCGATAGCCGATGCCACAACGTTAACCGAAGCAGGTTATGTTGGTGAAGATGTTGAAAATATTCTTCTTAAACTCTATCAGGCTGCCGGAGAAGATAAAGAACTGACAGAACGAGGTATTATCTATATTGATGAAATTGATAAAATCTCCCGGAAGAGTGAGAATCGTTCCATCACCCGCGATGTATCCGGCGAAGGTGTGCAACAGGCTTTGTTAAAATTGATCGAAGGTATCGATGCCAACGTACCTCCCCAAGGAGGACGTAAACATCCGTACCAGGAGTTTTTAAGAATCGATACCCGTAATATACTTTTTATTGCAGGTGGGGCATTTGTTGGATTGGAAAAAATCATTACAAGCCGCATGAAAAAGAATGTAATCGGATTTAATTCGGATAATAAAGCCATTGAAATAAATGACCGGAATATTTTCGAATTTGTACAAACCGATGATCTTATTAAATTCGGTCTGATTCCCGAGCTTGTAGGACGTTTCCCCGTATTTGGAATCCTTGATGGTCTTTCCGAAGATCATTTGTATCAGATTCTGACTGAACCGAAAAATGCTATTGTCAAGCAATATAAAGCACTGTTCAAAATAGATGGAATCGATCTTCAATTTTCCGAGGAAGTACTTCGTTATATTTCCAAGGAAGCCATCCGGCGTGCCGTAGGTGCCAGGGGACTTCGTTCCATTATGGAAGAACTCATGCTGGACCTCATGTATGAAATCCCATCCCGGAAAGATAAAGTCGATAAAGTCATGGTGGATTTTGATTATTTGAAGGAAAAAAGATTGATCGCATGAAACGTGAATTTATTCTCCCGTTGATTCCCTTGAGGGAAGTCGTTACATTTCCGTCTTCGATCGTTCCCATACTAATCGGTAGGGAAAGATCCCTGAATGCGTTAAAATATTCGAGGGAACAAGCTAATAATTATATTTTTCTTTCGATCCAGAAAAACCAGGTCAGTGAACTTCCACATTCTGCTGAAATTGCTGAAATCGGAGTTATTGGGAAAATAGAACGTTCTGCAGAACAGGAAAACGGCAGTTTTCGTGTGATTATTCATGGATTGGAGCGAGGGAGAATTGGACATTTTGTAGAAAGGGATCAGTATTTCCTGGTTAGTGTATCCAGTTTGGAAGAAATAGTCGATAATTCCAAAAATCATTTTGATCTCGCTCGAGAACTCGTTGCGGTATTTGAAGAATATATCAGTATTCGTAAAGTCAAAATGCACGGTGTAGTAGCGAAGCTTGAACCCAACCGTTTATCTGAGATTTCCGATATTATCGCATCTGTTATCAATATCCCCCTCCAATTCAAGCAATCTCTTCTCGAAGAACTGAATGTATACGACCGTGGGTCAAAGTTACTTGCTATCCTGAAAAAAGAATTAATGAAGGCCAAAAGCGGTCGTGAAGTCGTTTATAGGACAACCAGGGAAGAAGGCACCGAAAGCGAAATTGAAGAGTATCGTAAGAAAATTGAAGCCGCTAATTTCCCCGAATATGTAAAAAAGAGAGCCGCCGAAGAGATGGAACGATTTCAGATGATGCCCTCTTTCTCTGCGGAGAGTACTGTTTCAAGAGCATACCTTGATTGGCTTCTGGCGATTCCTTGGACTACGTTGAAAGAAGAGAATAAAAATATCTCAAATGCCGCTAAAGTATTGGAAGAAGATCATTACGGTTTGGAAAAAGCCAAAGATAGAATCCTCGATTACCTTGCCGTTCGTCAATTGGTAAAAAATCCATCCGGTGAAATATTATGCTTTGTCGGACCTCCCGGTGTCGGTAAGAGTTCGCTTTCCCGTTCTATTGCCCGAGCATTGGATCGCCCGTTTGTGCGAATCTCTCTCGGAGGAGTAAGGGATGAAGCTGAAATACGTGGTCATCGACGTACATATGTCGGCTCTTACCCAGGGCAGATTATTAAAGGATTGAAAAAAGCCAAATTTAAAAATCCCATTTTCCTGCTCGATGAAATCGATAAATTAAATTCGGATTTTAGAGGAGATCCTGCATCTGCGCTACTCGAAGTACTCGATCCCGAACAGAATTCCGAATTTGTCGATCATTATCTGGACCTCGAACTCGATTTATCTCAGGTATTCTTTATTACCACCGCCAATACAGCAGACCCCATCCCTCCTGCATTAAAAGATCGAATGGAAATCATCGAGATTTCAGGTTACACAGAACGTGAGAAATTAAGTATTGCACGTAACTTCCTGTTGAAACGGCAGGCTGAGAAAAACGGTGTAGATCCAAAAGATTTTGTTATATCGGACGGTTTAATCCTGGATATTATTAATCACTATACACGGGAAGCAGGAGTTCGAAACCTGGAGCGGCAAGTAGCCATCGTCATGAGAAAGCTCGCTCGCCACTTCGTGGAAAATGCTTCATCCGGTTTTATTGAAAAACCCCTGATTGTCACCAATGAAATGCTGGAAAAATATCTCGGGATTCCAAAGTACACAGAACGGAAAATTCTCGAAAAAAATGAAATCGGAGTATCTATCGGGCTTGCCTGGACAATGGCAGGCGGGGATATCTTGATTATCGAATCCCGCTGCGTCCGGGGAAAAGGTGATCTCATTCTTACGGGAAGTCTCGGTGATGTAATGAAGGAATCCTCTTCAACTGCGTTTAGTTATTCCAAGATCAAATTATCGCAACTTGATTTTGATACCAATGAAATTGAGAAGTATAACATCCATCTCCACCTGCCTGAAGGAGCCGTTCCGAAGGAAGGTCCATCTGCCGGCGTAACGCTGGCCGTATCTATTATTTCGTTGTTGACCGGTATACCTGTCCGGTCGGATTACGCCATGACCGGCGAGATTACCTTGCGGGGTAAAATTCTCCCCGTAGGCGGAATTAAAGAAAAAATCATTGCTGCTCACCGGTATGGAATTACCAATGTCTTAATCCCAATTGAAAACGAAAAAGATTATAAAGAAGATATC
>JAKAGC010000238.1 GCA_021817755.1 Acidobacteriota bacterium
CATCCCCATGATTTACACCACCCATACCATTAATCGAATCACCCACAATTGCAATACGCTCTTCGTTCCTTTCAGCTTCATCCCAAAATAATTCGTCGATCGTTTTCTCTTTCGGATAAACCCTATATGTATCATTAAAAGTATATAAAATCCGTTGTTTCTCCTCTTCCCTAATTAACTCCAAATCTCCAAGCGTCAAAGAGCTGTCTGTCACTATCGTTCGTGCGATTTTTTCAAAATACTCTATAAAACCATTGATTGTTTCCTCTTTAAACAATTCAGAACTGTAATTAAAGGAAAAATGCAACCCATCCATTGTCTCCAACGCTGTTAGCATCAAATCGAATTTGGCAGAATTTTCGAGATGTTCCTTTTTTATTCTATCCCAATCTATAATTTCGATTTTTTTAAAATCATCTCCCAAAAAATCCACTTCATTCATCATACTGAACATTACATCGAAAATAGGATTGCGTCCACCCTCGCGATTCACATTTAGATTCTCCACCAGCAATTCAAAAGGATATTCTTCATTTTCAAATGCTTCCAGCGTGCCTATCTTTAATTCCTCTAAAAACGCATCCACTGTTAATTCCCCTATTGGAAAATTCCGTAATGCCAGCGTATTCACCATCATGCCAACGATATCTTGTAATTCTTCCCTCCTACGAGCCCCAGCCGGTGTTCCGATAATAATATCTTCCTGGCTGCTTAACTTCGATAACAGGATCGAATATGCCCCCAATAACAACATAAACACTGTTAATCCCTTTTCACGAGCAAATCCACTTCTACTCTTGCTTAATTCGTTCCCCCATTCAAAATCTACTCGCTTCCCCTTGTAACTCTGAATCCCCGGACGTTGAAAATCATAAGGAAGATTTAATACCGGCAATTCACCGTTCAATGCTTCCAGCCAGAACGACTCCTGCGCCTCCATCCATTCCTTACCCTCCCCATGATTAAACCATTCCGAATAGTCCCGGTACTGCAATCCCACATCACTAAGCGTCTCTCCACGAGCCAATAGCATGAACTCCCGCTTTAATATCTCCTGGGAAACACCATCCGTGATAATATGATGCATGTCCATATATAAACAAGGTTTCCCTTTTTTGTCTCCCCCGCCTATATAATAAACTCGCAGTAATGGAGGTTTGCTTAAATCAAACGGAACCCCAAAAAAAGGTTCACCTTCTACAATTTGAAATTCAACATCCCTGTATATCCGTTGAACAGGAGTTCCATTTATCAGTTCGAAACCTGTACGTAAACTTTCGTGCCGCCTAATCAACTCCTTAAAAATCCATTGCAATTTTTCGATTTCCCACTCCCCATCCGGATAAAACACCTGCGGTGTGTTATATACCGTGTTACTCCCCGTCATTTGATGCAAAAAATATATACGTGCCTGTCCAGGTGATAAGGTATAATACTCCTTCTCTTCACATAATGGTATCAATGCGTGTTCAATCCCCTTTACTCCATCCAAATAATTCGATAATGAACGGATAGTTCCGTGTTTAAAAAATTCTCCGATTCCTAATTTAACCCCTAAGCGTTTATTAATTTTAGAAATCGCTACTATAGCTTTTAATGAATCTCCTTTCAACTTAAAAAAATCATCATCCAAACCAATATTCTCATAACCCAATACCTCTTCCCATATCCTCCCGATAATTCCTTTTCTATCATTTTCACCACTTTTCCCCTCTTGCTCCTTCCATTCTTCCAATCCCTCACGTTTGACCTGAAAGTTTCCCTTTTCCAAACCCGAGATATCTACATTGTCCAACCAATACCGCTTCCCTTCAAATGCATAAGTCGGTAACGAAACCCTGAAAGCTTTCTCATCTCCATATACTTTATCCCATGCAACACCAATACCATAGGTCCATAATTCCCCTACTTTATCAAGTAAATAATCCAGCCCCCGTTTTCCCTCATCTCTTCCATTGAATGCTTGAATTATCTCCCAACCTTCCCTTATTCCCAATTCTTTTTTTAATTCTGTACCTTCTTTATCTTTACCATTCCCAGGTCCCAATAAAATGCAGATTCCTTCTCTCCCTACAGGCCATTCCTCTATTTTCCCGGGATTTTGAATCCCAAGATTTTCTTTAACAATTCGATTCAATCCCTCTTCAAGAGTTATACTCCCTTCTATGCACCTTATAATATATTCTCCTATCCCTTTCCCTATTATTGCCGAAGGCTTTATTCCCCATTCCATAAGCAATCGCATCATCCCATATTCAAGCGCAAATACAAGATAGGCAGTATAACGTTCAAATCCTGTTTCCTTTTCTCCAAAAAGTATCTCTTCCATATTCACATGTAAAAGAGAATTTAAAATTTTAAAACAGGATTCCACTCCTTCCCGGAAAACAGTTTCACGCTCCCATAAATCATTCCCACAATTTTTATAAAGGTCCCAATTCCCCGGCAATACAAAAATAACTCCCGACCTATCTTTCCTCCCCACTTCATTGATTACTCCATTCCCTTTCAAAGCTTTTCTTAATTCATCCGTATCGTGACATAGTACTGCACTTCTATACTCAAAAAATTTTCTTCCCTGATATAATGTAAAAGCAATATCCCGGATATCCAATTCCCTCTTATGATCGAGAAATTGTGATAGTTTCTCCCGGTAGGAATGCAATGAAGACTCAGTCCGTGCTGAAAGTAAAATCACCCTGGTGTTAGTAAAATCGCTTTCCCCTTTACATTCAACCGATTCTCGCCCGTGAAGCGGCGCTTCTTCAAGGATCACATGAACATTTGTTCCCCCCATTCCAAAAGAACTCACACCCGCTCTAGCAGGAGAATTATTTACCTTTAACTCCATCAATTCCGAATTAAAATAAAAAGGCGAATTTTCAACATCTATAGCCCTATTGGGGAATTTAAAATTCACTAAAGGTGGAATAATTTTATGTTTTAAAACCAGTGCCCCTTTAATCAACCCAGCGATTCCTGCCGCACTATCCAGGTGCCCCAAGTTCCCCTTTATCGATCCGACTCCACAGAAATTTCGTTTCATTGTATTAAAAGCAGTCGTGAGCGCTTCGAATTCCATCGGGTCTCCCATTGGAGTTGCTGTCCCGTGTGCTTCTACATAAAGAATTGTTTCCGGTGAAACATCCCCCATATGCAAAGCCGTTTTAATCACTTCCGCCTGACCTTGCACACTTAGTGCCGGATACCCGATTTTACGTCTCCCATCATTATTAACTGCCGTTCCTTTAATAATACCTTCGATATGGTCTCCGTGCTGTCTCGCATCCTCCAATACTTTCAGTACCACCAGTCCCACACCTTCTCCACTGACAATCCCACTTCCATCAACGTCAAATGGGCGGCAATGTCCATCCCGCGAAAGTATCATCCCCTCCTGGTACATATAACCCAACGGTTCCGTTGAAAAAACACGGATTCCCCCTGCAATCGCCATATCGCATTGACCTGTCAGTAATGAACGGCAGGCATAATCTACAGCAACTAAAGATGTCGAACAAGCCGTTTGAATTGAAACTGCCGGACCTTTCAAATTCAAACAATAAGAAACCCGTGTCGCAATAAAATCCCGATTCGATAACATATTTTCAAGGTATCCACCCAATAACTCACGATTCCCCCCCAAACGCGACAAAGCTTCCCAATCAAAACTTGTAGATGCTCCCACGAAAAGTCCGATTAACCCATTATAAGTATCCGGATTGTACCCTGCATCTTCTAATGCTTCCCAGACACACTCATGCAAAATACGTGTCTGAGGATTCATGATACGCGCCTCTGTCGGCGTGTAATCAAAAAATTGAGCATCAAAGTTTTCCCGGTTTTCCAGGGAAATAACACCCTTCACATAATTACTATTATGGAATACACTCTCCTCTATTCCATGTGATTGAAGTTCTTCTTCCGTTAAAAACCGAACAGCTTCAGCTCCCGCTATTAAACTCTGCCAAAGTGGTTCGATTCCATGAGCACCGGGAAATCGACCCGCCATTCCTATTATTGCAATCTCCAAACCGGTCTCTATGGATTCTTGTTTCTCAACTATCATCCGATAGGCTCCTTAAACCAGGATTTGATTTTAATGACGCAGAAATACCACTAACGGCGAATATTCAAAAGAAATCGGTGGGAAAAGGATTTTAATACAAGCTTCCGCCGTTAAATAAAGAATAAGTCGATGAAAAAAATCGATTGATTAAATGGTCATCCTGTGAGTTAGCTGTAAATCCTGAAAAAGATACCACACTTTTACACCCCTGTAAATATATAAATATGTCACCTCACACTATTATTCAATGTGGCGCAGCAGTACTCCCAATCAGAGATATACAAAATTGTGACTACAATATTTAAAACGAAACCCTTAAATATGTCTATATCGAAAATATAAAACTACATGTTTTCAATTTATTTTCAAAGGTCGTGGATGGAAGTATCCATCCGCATCCCACCAGCCTTCCACATAAGGTTGCAATGGTGAAACCGCTTCTTTCATCGAGTGTGATTTCCCATTCGATAATTCCAACCATCCCTGATCCGAAGGCAATATATGTGCTGAATCAGGTTCATTTCCCTTAATACCAGAACCCGGGACAAAGAATTTCCATTCACCCTCTTTTCCGATAATTTTGCCTTCTACGTAATACCCGTCTGGTTCCCGGTAATCATCCATAGCCAGGAAAGTATAATCTTTTAGAACAAGGTATCCCCGGATTTCATCCGGTGGTGCAGGTAGGTCTGCGATCAATGAACTCGATTCATCTCCCCATATCTTATTCCATTCAATTATTTTATCCATTACAGGTGATTGATCCCGTTCAATAATAAAATGAACATAATCCGTTTTATATTTTCCAAGTACAGGATCTTTCGGTAATGTAAACCTCCATCCAGAAGGTGCATAGAGAAAGAAATAAAACCAGTAATGGTTTTTCCCTTCCAAACCCGGATTATAAGTAAACCCGCCAATTTTACGAACCGGGAATTTATCTTTATCAAGAATAAGTGCATAAACACGATATTCAGGAGGTAATTGAATCCCTAAATCCACCATCAATGTCAAGAAATTTCTTCCGCTTCCGATTTCTGCAGCTTTTTCGAAAGCGCCATCCATTTGTTCCTTATTCAAAGAAATAGGCATTTTCTGATCCTGTTTCGTCAAATCTTTCGATGCTTTCAATTGATCGTTAACATATAAACCGATATTCGGATTTGAATGACATTGATTAAAAAAGAAGCACATCAGCAGAATAACGGTTAAAACCAAAACAATGATGATTGGACTCATTTTTACGTTCATAGTACATTTCCTCCTCATATAATTATAGTTCATTCCAATCAAAAATCAAATTAATTAAAAGAATCATCCAGAAAAAAGAAAAATCACTCAAACTCTCTATAATAATCTGTTTTTCTCAATCATAAATTTATCTTTGCACATCTAAAGCAAGTTATCATCATCGCTTTAATGATCGTGGCATAGAATCCAAAAGTATATTTAAAATCTTAAAGAGTGAATCCAAGTTTACTTGATTTATCTTCATAATTATTGAAATTTTTATAACCAAGGTTTCAATAGAATCCATTAAACACTCCCTAAATTCAAGATTGTATTTCTCTAAGCAAGCTTGCATATTAATTTTCTTTAGAAATAATATTCATATATCCCAGTGCAGAATTCAAAAGCTCGAATACCAATTCAAACAATTAAAGTGTTTAAGTTAAAAGTCGGAATGCCGATTCAAAAATTCTCGATGCTGTTTTTGAAAGTGCAAGTGCAAATGAAAAAAATTTCATTTCAGATGCTGTGATTGGGAGTGCCGATGCAAAATGTCCCATTGCAGATGTGCGGAGTGTTAGTGCAGGAGAAAAAAATTGAATTGCAGATGCGAAGAGTGTAAGTGCAGGTGTAAATAATAGCATTGCAGATGCCGGGAATGTAAGTGCAGGAGAAAAAAATTGAATTGCAGATGTGAAGAACGTAAGTGCAGGTGTAATAAATTGAATTGTAGATGCGAGGAACGTAAGTGCAGATGTAAAAAATAGCATTGCAGATGTCGGGAATGTCAGTGCAGGTGTAATAAATTGAGTTGCAGATACGGAGAATGTAAGTGCAGATGCAACAAGAGTAATTGCAGAAATTATAAAAGCGGTTTTCAATAATTATCGCGACTCTGTGCGTTAAAGCCGTGTTGCTTCACCAGTTTGTATTTACTTTAAAGGTAGTGTCAAGTATTTTGTGTAAATTTTTCCAATAAGCGAAACACATTACTTCCTTGATCACATCATAAGAAAAAAGCGCCGGAATTGTTGGAATGTGGGAAAACACAAACCAAAAAATCATCAAGAATTGGACTTCTGATATGTAATGCACTCCAATCCAGTGAAGTGAAGAAAATCTGTTTTTCCACATTTCAGCGA
>JAKAGC010000239.1:0-3793 GCA_021817755.1 Acidobacteriota bacterium
AGAAATCCGTGTAATTAAAGTAATCAGTGGTCAAAAAATAGTCTTATAATCATTCGTTTAATTCGTGTAATTTGTGGGCAGAGAATAAAAGCGGGTACGCAGTACCCTTAGTGGGCAGAAAAGAAAGTAATCCGTGTAATTAAAATAATCAGTGGTTAAAAATATAGTCTTTTATCATTCGTTTAATTTGTGTAATTTGTGGGCAGAGAATAAAAGCGGGTACGCAGTATCCTTCGTGGGCAGAAAAGAAAGAAATCCGTGTAATTAAAGTAATCAGTGGTTAACAATAGTCTTTTAACTATTCCAATTTAACTGTAATGGTATCTAATTTCCCGGGAAAGCATATTTGTACAATAGTAATTTATGTTTGAGTAAGTAGAAAGGAAATTTCTTAAGGAAAAACAGTTTAGAGAGCAGGAAGAAAGGAAATATGTGTTAGAATAACAGTTACTTCAGTAAGCAGAAAGGAAATTTCTTAAGGAATAACAGTTTAGAGAGCAGGAAGAAAGGAAATATGTGTTAGAATAACAGTTACTTCAGCAAGCAGAAAGGAAATTTTCGAAGGAATAACAGTTTAGAGAGCAGGCAGAAAGGAAATATGTGAAAGAGTAACAGTTGCTTCTGTAAGAAGAAAGGAAATATCTTAAGGAATAACGGTTTAAAGAGCAGGAAGAAAGGAAATTTTTGTTAGAATCAATCTTTTAAGAGTAAGCAGAAAAAATTCAAAGTCTGAAAAACCTCTTAGAAGGATAATTTACTGCCTATTGGACATTGACCATTCTTTTAATTTGTTTAATTCATGCATATAAAGAAAAGAAAGAAATCCGTGTAATATAAATAATCAGTGGTTAAGAAATAATCTTTTATGATTCGTTTAATTTGTGTAATTTGTGGGTAAAGTAAAGAAAGTGGGTAATGCAATACCCTTCGTGGGCAATTAAAATCAGTGTAATATAAATAATCAGTGGTTAAGAAATAATCTTTTATGATTCGAATAATTCGTTCAATTAGTGGGCAGAAAATAGAAAATGGGTACGCAGTACCCTTAGTGGGTTTTAAGAAAGAAATCTGTGTAATTTAAATAATCAGTGGTTAAAAATAATTTCTCCGAAGATTAACCGATCATGACATTTTCTTCAGGGTAGGTGAATTGAGCACGCGATTGATCTTTACTCAGAGCCAATAGAATTGTAAGAGGTCCTATTCTACCGATGAACATTGTTAAAATGATGATTAATTTCGGTAATAACAGTAGTTTTGAACTGATCCCCATGCTTAGGCCCACAGTTCCGAATGCCGATACAGTTTCAAATAACAGATCGATAAACCGGCAGTGAGGTTGGAGTGTTAATAATAAAAAGTGTCCCGTTGATATGATGATAAATGAAACGATCACTACCACAAACGCCTTTTCTACTGTTCTGGGAGATACCTGCCGGTAATAGATTTCCACATTATCACGGCCTTTCAGGCTTGCGCGCAGGTAAAGGAATATCAAACTAAATGAGGTAGTCTTTACCCCTCCTCCTGTCGAACCCGGGGAAGCACCGATAAACATCAATATGGTTATTATAAAAATTGTCGATAATGATAATGTATTTAAATCTACAGTATTAAAGCCTGCTGTTCTGGCTGAAACCGAGTGAAAAAACGAAGTCAGCAATTTTGTACCTATCGGAAGGGTATTCGCTTTATTAAACAGCTCCTGGGAGAAAATCGCAACTCCTCCACCCAATACCAGTATTATAGTATTGATAAGGACAAGTCTTGTATGAAGGTTAAAATCCGAAAATTTCTTTATCCGCCTCTTTAAAAAAAGCCGGATTTCATTCAGAACCAGGAATCCTGCTCCTCCACATATGATCAATATCATAACTGTAAAATTGATACCCACATGATTACGGTATTGTTCCAGATTAGTGCTAAACGTTGAAAACCCCGCATTACAAAAAGCAGAAACCGCATGAAATACCGAATCGAATACCCGGTCGAATCCCAATTTATCCGTAAATTGGAGATACAACAATACTGCCCCCAGGAACTCGATCGTGAAGGTCATGAATACGATTTTCTTAATCAGGTCTTTTACATCTTTATAATTGCCGGACGTGAATGTATTCTCGATGATGAATTTCTTTTTAAGTGATACCGATTTAGTTAGTAATAAAATCGTGAATATTGAAAAGGTCATGAAACCCAGGCCGCCCACCTGGATGAGAAGTAATATTACTGTTTTTCCCGTAATTGTATAATATTGGGCCGTATCGACGACGATCAAACCCGTTACAGTAACAGCAGAAGTCGCTGTAAATAATGCATCCTCGAAAGCAATCGAGCCGCTCACTGTTGAAATCGGCAGCATTAACAGTGTTGTTCCTACCAGGATTGTAGCCGCAAAACTAATGATAATTATCGTTGCAAACTTATCCATCGATACCTAATCTACTTTCCCCAGTTTTGAGAGCGGCCAATACCGGAAAATCGTTTTCCCGAAAATAAAATCTTTCGGGATCGGTCCAAAATACCGTGAATCCTGGCTTACCGTCCGGTTATCACCCAATACAAAATAATGGCCCTCAGGAATCTCTATTTCTGAAGTTTGCAATGAACGAAAGATGATATCTTTTTCCTGTGTTAAATACGGTTCATCCAATTTAATACCATTAATGAAGACATCTCCTTTTTTGATTTCAAACCGTTCACCCGGTAGGCCGATAATACGTTTAATGATGGATTTCCCCGGATCATCCGGTTTCTTCAATACCACGATATCCCCACGATGAATCGAGCCCGAATTCACTCCTAATTTTGAAATGATGATTCGCTCTTTATCATGTAATACCGTCAGCATTGAATCCCCTTCGATTCGGTATGCAGATGCTACGTATGTTATCAATAGAATTGACACCACAGCCGCAATGATTACATCCAGGAGAATATATCTTAAATAACGGGTAATTTTGGATTTTCCTTTTTCCATGACTCGTTATTTTAGTTCATTTTTTTACCACTGTCAATAAATCAGCATAAAAAAAACTTGACTCTCATTTCGTTTAAGGTTATAATACTTTATCAAATGGGCGATTAACTCAGCGGCTAGAGTGTTACCTTCACACGGTAGAAGTCGGAGGTTCGAATCCTCTATCGCCCATTCTAATCAACCCTCACCATGATAAAACAACTCTTCACTCCCAAACAATTCGACTTGCCTGCTCATTTAATCTTAGTCCCTCAGTTCTGGGCAAAGGATTACTTTATTGAACTCCAAAACCGTGCCGATACATCTATCGATCTTATCCAGAGCCAATGGCTTTTATTCGATAATTATACTCTTATAACCGGATTTCTCGGTTACCCTCACATACTCACCATTCTTGAATTCATTAAAGATATCCGGCAAAAGGAAATCTATTTTCTCGGCACTGCCGGAAGTCTCGATGAACGATTCAATCAACCCCTTCCCTTATGGTGTCAAGTAATTCACTCCACTCAAATTCTCGATCATTTTGCCCCTCACACATCCTATTCCATGAAGACCCCTGAAAATACCCCAATACCCAAAGTCAAAGGCGTTACCACCGACATCATCCAGAGAGAAACCGATCAATGGCTCAGGGAACAAATTCACAAAGGTATTTCTTTTGTTGAAATGGAAATATTCCCCCTCCGTGTCTACCTCGAAAAACCCTTTCATGCACTCGTCGTTACCTCAGACCTTCTCCGGGAATCCGGGATAGATGTTTTTAAAGATAAAAAGGCTCTTCAAAGGCAATTCGTCAACTCATACCGGCTT
>JAKAGC010000239.1:3803-6423 GCA_021817755.1 Acidobacteriota bacterium
ACACAATTAATTCAAGAAAATATACCCAAAACTAAACCAATCAATAATAACGAGGTCCAATCATGAAACCCAAAGTCATATTAACCCAGTATTACCAGGATGAACCCATTGCCCAGCTTCGCAGGGATTTCGAGCTTGTTATAGTCGAAGGCAGCGGCAAGTCTATTGCTCAGGTCGTCAAGGAGAATCCCGATGCCCAAGCTCTTATTCCTTTTTTATCCGAAAAAATCGGGAAAGATATCATCGATCTTGGTAAAAATTTGAAAATCATCGCCAATTATGCAGTAGGATATAATAATATAGATGTTGCATATGCAAAAGAGCGTCACATCTGGGTTACCAATACACCCGATATTCTCACTCCCGCCACAGCCGATATTGCAATGGCATTGATACTCTCAGTTTCCCGCCGCATTATCGAATCCGATCAATTCCTTCGTGAAGGGAAATTCAATGGTTGGGGTGCCAATCTCATGGTAGGAAAAGCATTAAATGGAGCCACACTCGGTATTATCGGCATGGGACGTATCGGACTCGCTACTGCCCTTCGTGCCATCGGTTTTGAAATGAATATCGTATATTATTCCAGGACCAGACGCCAGGACCTCGAACAGCAATACCATTTTACATATATGCCTTTTCTCGATCTTGTCTCTGCTTCCGACATCGTTTCTCTTCACATTCCCTCTTCTCCACAGGTTAAGCATCTTTTTAACAAAGAGGTTTTCGATCTCATGAAAAAGGATGCCATCTTTATCAATGTCGCTCGCGGCGATCTTATGGATGAAGCTTATCTCGCCGAAAAATTAGAAAAGAACGAACTCTTTGGAGCAGGACTTGATGTATACGAATTGGAACCCAAAGTTCATGAAAAGCTCTTGCAATTGAAAAATGTTGTACTCCTTCCCCATATCGGCAGCGCAACCGACAAATCCAGGCTCGGTATGGCCCAAATGACCATCGACAACGTCAAACAGGCACTTGCCGGACAAACTCCACAAAACATCGTCGCTGAGTTTAAAATGTAACATTTTTGTATAACAGTACGATATCTGCCAATTATTCGCAGGTGTCGTGCTGTGAAAGTTACATATTTGTGGATTTACTACCCCATACAAGTATGTTATAAAAAGCGGAAATCGCTTGAATCATTATCGCATTATTTCCTTTCAATAACTCTTCAATGAGTCGAAATTATGCCTTTCCACGCAGGGATTTTTTTAATTCTCTGTAAATAGGGCCAGTGAGGTGTCGTTCGTTGGATCATCGTTTGAATACGCTTGATAAGAAAAACATTGCCGATATTTTGTCGCTGACTCCATTACAGGAGGGGTTTCTTTACCATTATTTACGTGACCCTTCCGGCACTAATTATTTTGAACAACTCAGCCTTACTATTTCAGGACCCATCCAACTCCATCTCTTTCAAAACGCCTGGAATATATTAATCCAATCCAATGAAATGTTACGCACTCTTTTCCGCTGGGATAAGATCAATGAGCCCGTACAGATTATTTTAAAGGAACATTCTTTTAAACCCCTATTCATCGATCTCTCTTCTTACCCTCCCCATGAACAGCAACAGCAACTCCAACAGATCAAACAGAATGATACACAGCAGCCCTTCGATTTACAACAGATTCCTTTCCGCGTTACCCTTTGCCGTTTATCCCCTCAATCCCATATTATCATTATTTCCAATCATCATATATTATATGACGGGTGGAGCAACGGTATCATTTTGAAAGAGTTCTTACAGGTCTATGAAGAATTATCCCATTCTTCTACCATTCCTTCCACTCTTCCCGTACTTCAAAAGACTCACTTCAAAATCTTTATCAAATATTCCCGCGATATATTGGCCCAAACCCAGGAGGTTCAGCAATTCTGGAAAACCTATCTCGCTCAATTCGATTCTCCCACACGTCTTCCTCTTAAGAAACCAGCTTCCGCTCAACATGAATCAATAGGGGAGACCACACAGTCCGCTAAATATAAGCTCCAATTACCCCATACTTTTGCCCTGCAAATTGATTCATTTTGCACCCAAAATAAAATTACTCCCGCTTCTTTATTTTACACCGCCTGGGGCATTCTTTTGCAAAAATACACCAATTCCGAGGATGTCTTATTCGGAACCGTCGTATCCGGTAGGCCTCCTCAAATTCCCAATGTCGAGGAGATTGTCGGTCTCTTCATAAACACCCTTCCCCTGCGTTTAAACACCACTCAAGCTCATCCTTGTACCATTTTACAACTTCTTAATCTCATCCACAACCAGGCCAGTCAGCGTGATCCCTATCAAGTCACTCCTCTTTATTCCATTCAGGACTATCTCCCACACATTTCAAATGAAGCTCTTTTCGATTCCATTATCGCCGTTGAAAATTATCCTCTCGACAGCCGTTATCTCATGAAAGGAGCCTCTTTATCCGTTCAATCCTATTCCTTTGTTGAGAGTACTCATTATGATCTCACTCTCAATATTCTCCTTTTTTCTCAACTTGAAATACTTTTCGGTTATCATACCCACACCTTTGACCCCTCCACAATAGAGCAAATCGCGCAGCATTTCGCCAATATCCTCCAATTTCTCATCCAGGCTCCCCATAAGATCGGA
>JAKAGC010000240.1 GCA_021817755.1 Acidobacteriota bacterium
TTTAATAGACAATCCATCAACAATGGAGAAGAAATAAGATTACTGGAAGTTTTTTGTTTTGCAAAAATATGCAAATACTTGAAATGACTGAAGAAGATTAATAGTCCGTAGGATATAGGTCCGATTAAAATTCTGTTTTTATTATTTTTATAAGAAATTTTAAGATAATAAAGTCTAATGTTTCCTGGTGAAAAGAGAAAAAGTGGGTTTTTTAAGTTGTTTTTCAATTTTGTTGATCATTTTGGCGGCAAGTGTGTGCTCCATATTGATCTCCAACGCTTTTCTGAACTCTCTTTCCGCTTTTTTCACCAGGTTTTCCATCCAGTATAATTGACCGAGATAAAAAACCGGGTCTGCATTCCAGGGTTCCATTTTAGCAGCTTTTTGAAGGTTCTTTTCCGCATATGGACGAAATTCTGGGATTTTGCTTTGAATAAGACCAAGCAATAAGTGATAAGATGCACGATTATCATCAAGCTGAACGGCTTCTTCAAGAAGTCGCGCAGCCTCATGGTAACGGCTTTCTTCAAAAAGACTGTGCGCTTTAAGATAAAGATTTTTGGCTTTTTCAGGACCTGTCCTTTTGGATATTTCTCCTGTTGGGGCAGGGGGAGGTTCAACCTTTTTCATTTCACCTGTATCATAGGCCTTTTTCTTATTTTCATCGGTAAGGGTATCCAGGGCCTCTGTGGCTCTCTCAATAATATATTCAACTTTCTCCATTGCTTCGGAATCAGGAGGGGCTTCGATATTTTCTTGATCGAATTTTTTAGTAAAGCTGAAATACCTGTCCCGGACTTCGCTTACCGACGAGGTGTCTTTTAGCTCAAGTAATTGATAATGATCAAGGGTATTGGCTTTTAATTTTCCATGCAAATCTTCCAAACGTTCAAGATTTTCATGAATTTTACTTCCGATTTTAAACTCAGTGAAATCAAGGCAATTGAGGAGATATAACATGGCTATGCGATGCCAGAACTCATTTTCCTCCATATCCATGATCGAAAATATATGAGATGTAGAAACAATATTACATTTTGAAAGCTTTAAATAAAATCGAATATCATCCGGTGAAAGTAAGGGACCGGAACTTTCTGGAATTGGGAGCGTTACGGGTGCACGATATTCGAACCGTTGTTTGTAATATGAGAAATCAATAAGCTGACGACAGCCATCAATAATGATTTCTCGCAGATCGATTTTATATTTGGGATTATCTGATATGTCGGGTTCACCGAGTTTAAAACTCCATTGACCGGTTGAAAGATAAAATGTCGATGTAGCAATGGTTTTTACCTGGTCTTGTAATGCCTGAAAAACACTCTGTTTATCCATAATTCCAAGCTTTACAAGTAGTTTTCCGAATTTCTCTTCGGATTTTTCTTTCATACGATGAAGCATGACTAACTGTTCTTGTGTAATTTTTTCTGTTTTTAGGAGTATTTCTCCGAGGCGGTCTTCAACCCCCGAGGAAGTAGCATATTGAAGATCGCTCTTTTGAAAATAAAAATGTTTGCTAAATCCCGAATCCTTTACGATTAATTGTCCGCTTAGATTATCCTTGAGGATTTTCTTAAAAATAAGGGGTACAGGAAATTTCTCGACAAAATTAGTCATACGGCTTCCTCATCGCCTCTTTTCACCATAAATTGCTTCAGGCATTATTGTAAAAAAAAAGTAAATAAAATGCAATAAATATTTTGAATTTTTCTTTGTATATTTTGATTTATATGAATATTGATTCCATAAACAGGGTGTTTTATACTTTCGATCTTTTCTGATGGGGATAAATGAGATAAAAATTCAAGTTATAAATTTTATGTGACTTTTTCGTTTTACACTGCATGTTTTGCCAATTTAAAATCCAATTGGAAACGATTCACGAAAGATCACTTCCCAAAATTAAGTTAAATAAACTATTTAAAAAAAATAAGTCACATTTCATATAGTGTCTCGAAATTTTTTTTTATTATGTTATTGTATTTATGATTACGGTTGTCGAATTGAATTTGATAAAGTAAATCACAATTATGATATGGTAGTAGATAAAAAATGTAAAATTAATGCGAATTTGTAGTTATCAAATCGTAAGTGAGCTGTTTCAATACAAAAAAAATAAAATATATTGGAGGAAGAAAATGCTTACAAAATTGACGAATGAAAACATGTCAAATGTTACGGGAGGAGTTACTCTCACCACTTGCTATGATATTTGCAAATCGATTTGCAAAGTCATTTGTTCCATCGATGGGAGCTTGTTCAATAATCAATTTGAGCAAGAAGCGGGTGAAGGGGTATAATTTCGATATCCTGATTCACTGTATTATGATTTAATTCTTTTTTACATTCAACATTCACCGGAAGGTCTCCCGAGTAAATTCGGGAGGCCTTTCTTTTTAACGGTAGCACCGTTCAAATTTTCAGGAGAAAAGCTTAACATGAATTGTATATCTTTAAACAATGGGAAACATTTTTACTGTGGGGATCATAATTTAATTGTTAATAAAGAGCTGATTGAACCATTATTCGAATTGGGGAAATGGAAAAAAAAGGAAATTAAAAAGGTAAATATAAGCGAAACGACATTAGCTGATAAAGTAAAATCACTAAACCACCTCTCCTTCGAAGTAACCCAGGATTGTCCTCTTAATTGCACTTACTGTGTTTATGGAGGTAGCTATGATTTTCACCGAACACCTTCGAGAAAAAAGATGGCACTATCGACAGGGATCAAAGGATTGGACTACTTAATGGGAGTAATAGGAGATAGAGAGAAAAACCGGTTGGTGGCTCTTTCTTTTTATGGGGGCGAACCGATGGCCAATTTTCAGTTGATCCGAGAAATTGTTCTTTATTCAAAGAAATATACAAAGGATTGGGAAATTAAGTATTTTATGACGACAAATTTAACAATTCTTACAGATGAGATGATAGACTTCTTAATCGAGAATAAGTTTAAAATGACAATAAGCCTGGATGGTCCGAAAGAAATCCACGATAAGCAACGTGTATTTCATAATGGATTAGGGTCACACGATATTGTTATGAAAAACCTCGAACGAATCAAGAATGCAAATGAAATGTTTTACCTGGAAAAAATTTCGTTTAATTGTGTGTTTTCGAGGGATAAGTCTCTGATAGATGTATATGAATTCTATGCAAAAAATGAGTTGGTGAGGGAAAACAATGTCCGGTTGAGTTCGGTAGATCCGCGCGACAGTCATTATTATGAAGATATTATTGTGGATAGCAAACGTCTTAAAGAAGAACACTCAAAGGTACTGGAACGAATTTGCCAAAAAACAGCCGCTTCAGATAAACTGCTTCCCATCGATCAATGTATGCTTTCCCGGTTTCATCTTGTGGAAGAATTACTATCTCTTCGGCATCTAACCAACCTGGCCGGTTCATGCTTATTTGATGGAAAACTCTACCTGGATGTGGATGGTAATTTCCACGTGTGCGAAAAAATCAATAACCGCTTTTCCTATGGAAATGTGAATGAAGGATTTGAGTTTAATAAAATGGGAAAAATGGTAAAAGATTTTACTGCAATAATTGATGAAAAATGTTCCGACTGTATTTTTAATCGATTATGCGCCCGCTGTTTTATATGCTTTGCAAAAGAAGGTGTTTTTAAATTTGATGAGGAGTTTTGTTTAGAAAGAAAAAAAACCATGAAAGCAAATCTAGAGAATTATGTCATGTTAAAATCGAGAGGAGTATTTTAAATTATGGAAAAAGAGAAAAAAGTGATACAGTTTCACCAATTGGTACGGATAGAAAAAGGGCCGGTTAATGCAACAATCACCGATTTTCTAAAGGGAGATGTTTACCGGGTTCCCTTAACTTTAATCGAGGCGTTTGAAAGAAGGGAATTTGAAGAAATTCCTGAATTCATTTCAGCTTTGGAAGAAGAAAAATTAATTATCGCTTGCGATGAAGGGGTATGGGTTCCTGGCATTCGTTTTATAAAGAAAGAGGAAGGAGAAGATTTCCCAATCCGCCTGGAATTGGAACAAGGGGTGGATATGGAATTGATAGGAAAGAAGTTTCGGAATATGGATGTGGCATTTATCATTTATTACGGCGAGGAATTTTATGAGGAAATCCTGCCCGGAGTGAGCGTGGAAACGAAAAAACTACGCAGAGATGAATGTAGTGCTAAAGCGTGTGTGAATTCCTCTTCAAAATTCGATAAGATCGATGAAAGCCGCTATGGATTTTGTATGGAGTTCAATAGTTGCTGGGGATACCGCCTGGCAGTGACAAAAGAAAATGCCGTGAAACCGTGCATGCATAGCTCTATTGTATTGGGTTACCTGGATAAAGAAACTCTTCCTGAAATTATGGCGAAAGCAGAAAGCTATTGGACACTAAATATGGATAAAATCGAAAAATGTAAAATTTGCGAAATGCGTTATATATGTACGGATTGCCGAGTGGTAGCCTTAGAAAAAACAGGGGATCTTTTGGGCGCAAATCCACTATGTTTATATAATCCCGCTACTGGAACCTGGCAGGAATCTTGATTAAATAACGGTTACTGAAGTTTATTTACGACAGTGTAAACCTGTGTGGGTTCAATAATGGAAAAGTAAACGACGGTTCTTTTTTTATCGGGTTTCTGGTTGAAAACTGCCTTTTCTCCACACATCTTTGATTCAAATATTATTAAGGGGTCTTTGTATTTATCATTAAAATAGAGGAGGAAAACATCCAGCTTTTGATTCTGCATTTCCAGTGGAAGTATAACTTCGATTTGAGACCCCAACGAACTTCCAGGGTTTTCAATACGTGTAAAAGGTGCTTTTTTTACTCTTCCTAGCATCCGGCTGGAACTCTGACCGAAAGCGGCGCTAACTGCATAGGCTTTTTTCATGGTTTCATTAAGTCCCATATACGGTTTATCTTTATCTTTATAATGAACAGAATTAATTTGAACTCCTGGGCGTTTGCATTTGATTTCGATTGCTAATTCCTTTGCTCTTGCTTCACCGGGATCAAAATAGATTTCATAATAAGCATCGGTTGAATGGATGAGATTGGAGGCGATGTCGTCGAGCATCGAAGGTTTTATCTCTTCGTAACGATTTAAATCGACTTTCTTTAATATACTACCACCATCATATACATATTGATCGAGAATCTTTTCAAAATAACCGGTTCTGATTTGTGCAGTGTTGTATTTTCTTCCATCATCTACTACGGTTTTATACTGGGTAGCGGCAACCACTCCTTCATTTATTAAATAGGTCACTTTGGGATTGGTAATGGTCCGAAGGGCTTGATTTAACTGTTTAAAAGAATCTTTATACAACTGGAAAGAAACGTCTTCCGAGTGCCTCATTCCATTTAGATAGATAAAAGGATCTCCTGCCCAGGGGAGAGAATAGGCGATAAGGATTTCTTGTTCGGTTGGAGACCAGAGTTCCATACTTTGCCTGGTTTTTTTTATTTTATCGAGGTATTTCAAAAAAGCCGATCCTCCGGGTTCAGGTCCGGCAATGTATTCCAATCCTGAAAATGTAATTTGCAATAAAATGAACATATCTTTAGGAGAACATTCTTCTATTATTTTTTTAGCGATTTTTTTTGATTTATCCAGTCCAGTCATACTATTGAAAAACGCATCGATAATAATAAACTTAATACGTTTCATTTCAAATGGAGATGAATCAGTTAGTGAGGTACTTTGTTTATCTGTGGAGGAAATGGGTTTGGATTTAAAGGGTGAATCGAATAGGTAAAGAATCTCTTGCTGTTTTCCATTAATAAAAAGTTCCAATTCATCTTGCTTTAAGTCGAAAACCGGTTGACCTTTGGAATCAGAAGCGACAAAAGGAACTTGAAGTGCACGAACGGAAACATCATAAGAAAGATCTTTTTCTTCCTGGGAATAAACAGGTATTGAGGTTTCAAAGAATAAATATAGGAAAAAAACGATGCATAGAGAAATCACAGATTTTTGAAATAATTTTTTTAGCATTTTTATGCCTCCTTTTTAATATTATATAATAGCGTAAAAATAGAAATATTTCAAACGTTACTACAAATTCTGTAATTCTCTTCTTGGGGAGGTACAATTAAAAATTTTATGTTGACATTTTAAGAATAAGGAGTCAAAATATATTAATATATTTAATTTGTTGAGTGATATATTAATGTTTTCGAATATCTTAATGAAAATAATAATCACTTATTTTCTTTTTTGAGAATAATTTTAGGAGTAAATGATGTATAAAAAGAATTTCTTGCTTTTCTTGATTATTTTTTTAGGTGTATTGGTGACTTTATTGAATGGAATGAAAGTGGCTGTTTTACCGGAATTAAATAAGCCGGAATATATTATCATGGATGAGAAACAGTTAATTGTTGGGGATTACGGAAAA
>JAKAGC010000241.1 GCA_021817755.1 Acidobacteriota bacterium
TGCACGAAACAAAGTTCCGGTTTTGATCGATGGTTTTATTTCAACATCTGCGGCGTTACTTGCTCAACTTCTTTGTCCTGTTTCAGTTCAATATATGTTCGCGGCTCATTTATCAGAAGAACGAGGACACGGAAAGATGCTTGATATGCTTGGGAAAAAGCCGATTCTCTCACTTGGTATGCGATTGGGAGAAGGCACGGGTGCAGCATTAGCAATGCACATTGTGGAAGCATCTACACGAATTCTACGTGAAATGGCTACCTTTAAAAGTGCAGGTGTAAGCAATAAAGATTAAATGAGAAAAAATCCATGAAAAAAATAACATTAATACTGGGCGGTATAAGAAGTGGAAAATCATATTTTGCAGAGACCAGAGCGGAGTATTACTCTAACAAGCCGGTGTATATAGCTACGGCTCTGGGGCTTGATAAAGAGATGCAATCCCGTATCCTTGCACATCAAAAACGCCGGGGGAATGGGTATGAAACAATCGAAGCTCCTTACGATATTACAGGACCTTTAAAAAAACTAAAAAACCGCACGGTATTGGTGGATTGCTTAACACTAAATCTATCCAACCGTTTACTGGCAACATCCGAATACATGGAACTGGAAGAATTGATCGAAACTGATGAGGATTACCTGGAAGAGATTCATAAAATTATTTGTAAAAACAAACTAAACATAATATTTGTCAGCAATGAGGTTGGATTTTCACCTGTTACGCCAAACAAGCTGGGGAGATTTTTCCAGGACTTACAAGGTCGCTGGAATCGAATAATGGCGAGTTATGCGGATGAGGTATATGTGATACATGCTGGAATACCTTCCTTGCAAAAAAAGCAATCTCTTTTTCCTTTTAAAATTGCAGCGCCCTCTTATCTGATCCCTACAGGTTATATTGAAAATGTCTCCTATCTGGTTGGGAAAGTAGATGATGTACAGCTTTTGCTATTTGATTCCATACCGGATGACCCATTATTTCATAATGATACGATTCGAACTTTAAATTTTCTTGCACAGGGGGCCAATATGACATATTCGGCTCATATGCCGGTGCGTCCGAAAATCTTTGATCAGTTCGAACAACGCATCGAATCCACTTATTCAATTATTCAGAAGGTGTTACCTCTATCTATTTCATGTTTCACCTTTCATTACGATTTACCGGACGGGAAAAAATGGAATTCACTCACTGAAAAAGAAATCACAGAAATCGATGAACTCTATATCCGTTTTTTTCTCAAGATTCGAGAAAGATTTCCACAAGTGAATCTTGCTCTTGAGAATACGGAGACTCCTTTATCAGCTCTTGACTCGGTTGTGCAAAAAACAGGAATTTCATACTGTATGGATATTGGGCATTTGCTTGTGCAAGGATGGGATATTTCAGAAATAAGACCACGCTTAAAAAACACCTCTGTAATTCATCTGCATGGATGGGAAACAATGGAAAGTAAAAAAATAGATCACCGTGTTATATTATATAATAGGGATATATTTCAGATGTTGGAGGAGTTTAAGGGAATACTAACAATAGAAAACTATCATCCAATCTATTTTGAAAAAAGTATGTCCGTATTGCGAGAATATTTCTAATTTTCATACTTACAAATTTTTAATATTGGCATTTTTCTCTTTGTTATAAATGTAGAAATAAAGTTGGTTATTTGTTACTTTACTGCTTAGATATGATCTCGATAAAATCTGTTACAATTTTTTTATTGATTTGCATAGGATTATTGTGATGAATTGTTAATGCCGTTTTAATGGCTGATTCAGCACTTATCCCTCCGGTTTTATGTAACTCGGCAATCAATTGTAGCCCCCAAAGAACCTCCACATTGTTTCTCTTACATTGTCTGCGTAACTCTTTATCATTCGTCACACATATAAAATTATTTCGTTTTGCAGTAAGAAGACATAACCTATCCTGAAAAGAAATAGAACTTTTTTTTTCGAAAGCCAAATAAGCATCTTCTATTTCCGGTTCAATAATTATCAAATTGAGATTATGAAGCTCATCCTTGTTTTTTATATCCCGTACTTCCTCCAGGATTACCGATAAAACGTATACAGGACCTACATGGGCAGATATCAAACCAGGTAATTTTCGTTCTGCTTTTACATAATCAATCAGTACACAAGCATCCATTAGTAGCATTTTGGGCTTGTGGTGAGGCCCCTGCACTAAATGACCTCACAACCTTTCAATCGTTCTTGCATATCTTCAATACTGATAGAAAGCATCTCTGCACCACGGCTTAATGATATCTTTTCCTTTTCGACAGCTTGCCTAACTAGACGGCTAAACCGTTCCTCATAGAAATCAAAACCGGATAAACCATCTGGCTCTGCTGAATTACCGGTATAGGGTTCTTCTTTAAATGGTAATTTTCTTTTATACCTGCGTTGGTATTGAAGTAAAAAATCTTTCCATATTAAACTATCGACAAGACCATGCTCCAGAAGGCGAAAAATGACAGTTTTATAGCTAACATGAAAAATATGTTTGACTTTTAATATACGATCAACCCAATGCAGTCCTGATGCATCGGCCCAGGCTTTCATGAACCCTTCATCCGGCATAAGGAAGTGCGCAGCAAAAAAACTTGCTTCTTTCTCTTCATCATTATTCTCAATTATTTCTTCAATATTATATGATTTTTTATGCGATATCAAATGTCCCAATTCATGTGCAGCACTAAATATACGCCGTTCAACAGATATTCTATCCCAGGCATTAACTATAATCGCTGGGCCCCCATCTTCCTTTCCAATTGAAAGGCCAAAGAAATCATCAGAAGCTAAACTGATAGTATGAAGCTTTATTCCTGCCTCGGTAATAAGCATACAAATATCGTTTATGGGAATTTTTTGATCCAAACCAAGTTCATTTCTGCACAAAGAGCTTGCATCTATTATGTTATTATATTGATTTTGTTTAAACACATTTTCCAATCGAAAAGGAATAAACTCATCCAGAGTTTCTTCGAGAAAATTATAATTATCAAGCCATAGAAAGGTTTTAGCAAGAATGTTTTCACGATTTTGCATTTTTTTATTCGATCTAAAACGTACAGTTTTTAATTCTCGCACAGGAGAAAATAATTCCAGCAATTTTACATTAAGAGCTTTGGCGATTGATTCAACAGTGCTCATTCTTGGGTTGTCTTTTTCATTTTCCAGGTTTATTATTGCCAGTGAAGAGAGTCCGGTCATTTCTGCCAGTTTTTTTTGGCTTAATTTTTTTGAGACTCTCAGTCTCCTGACATTATGAGCTAAAATAGACAGGGTCATGGTTTGTCTCCATAAATTTTTTTGTTTTAATTTACTAAAATATACCATTTTACAAAATTTTGTCAAGTGGTATTTTTTCTGTTAAATATTTTTAATAAAAATACTTCAAATGGATTGGTTAACGTTCTATTTTGGCAAGTTCTGCATTACTTTCAACCGTTTGACCTTCTTTAATATGGATAGACTTTACCCTCCCTCCTCTTCGAGTACGGATTTCATTCTGCATTTTCATGGCTTCTATTATCACAATAACATCTCCGGGAGCTACGTTCTGCCCCTCCTTTACCATCACACTTATAACTTTTCCAGGCATTGATGTATTGATTATTTCCGTACCTGATTTTTCTTCATCGATCTTTGCACGACGTATTTTTAACATCCTCTCATCGGGTAAATCAATGGTGAAACTGTAATTACTATTATTGGGATTATTCCTGAAAATCAAATGTGTTCTACTTTCTTCTAATGTAAATGCAACATCATAAGACGTGTTATCGCATCCAAGAATAGAGAATAAATCATATGTACATGCCCGGGCATCAAACAAACAAATCTCCCCATCTACTGAAACCCGGTACATATGAGGAGACTCTTTTACTATTTCGAGATTTCTTTCTTTTCCATTTAGAATTGCCGTATATTTCATTTGATTATACTCCCTTCCCGGTAAATCCTTCCATAAAGTTTCCACCCAGGAATTTTGGGTGTATTTTGATCGGATTGTTTTATTTGCTGTCCTGGAATTGCATTTTCCGATTTCATCATTTTTAAAATCGCTGCTGTTGCCAGCGCAACGGATTCCATCTTTACCTCCCATGGCTCGGGTTCCAACAACTCCGATAAATGCGTGGGGATGAAATGAGTATCATAATCCCCGGAGATAAAACCTGGATGTTTGAGTATTTTTAGGAGGAATTGAATATTAGAACGAATTCCAAGTAGATGATACTCCTGCAATGCGCGAATCATACGATTTACTGCCTTTTCACGATCTTCTCCCCAGGTGACAAGTTTTGAAATTAGAGGATCGTATTCCATGGGGATGGTAAATCCCTGGTATATGCCTGAATCATTGCGAATTCCGGGTCCACTGGGAAGGGTTAAACTCTTAACAAGTCCTGGAGATGGTAAAAATTCATTCATTGGATCTTCTGCGTAAATCCGGCACTCAACAACAGAACCCCTGGGCGAAACATTTTTAATGTCCAAAGGTTCACCTTCTGCAATACGGATTTGTTTTTCCACAAGATCAAGACCGGTTAGCATTTCTGTAATGGCATGCTCAACCTGTAACCGAGTATTCATTTCAAGAAAATAGAAATTCCTGAATTCATCTACGAGGAATTCGATTGTCCCGGCATTGACATACCCACAAACCGAAGCTGCTTTTATTGCTGCATTAACCATATCTGCACGCAGAGATTCATCTATAAATGGTGAAGGCGTTTCTTCAATAATTTTTTGATGGCGACGTTGCAGCGAACATTCTCTTTCAAATAAATGCGTAATATTCCCGTATGAATCGGCCAATATTTGAATTTCAATATGTCTGGGTTTGGAAAGATATTTCTCCATGTAAACATCGGGGTTCCCAAAAGATGAAAGACCTTCTTTTTTACAAGCTTCATAAGAAGGAAGCAACCTGGAAGGGTCATCGACCATTCGCATTCCTTTTCCTCCTCCCCCGGCAGAGGCTTTTATTAAAATAGGATACCCGATTTTTTCTGCTGCTTCGATTGCTTCTTGCTCCGAATTTAGAACTCCGGTTCCTGGAATTATTGGAACTCCGGCTTTTTTCATTAATTCACGAGAACGGGTTTTGAGTCCCATACGGTAAATGGCTTCAGGAGGAGGTCCGATAAAAAGAATTCCTTCTTCTTTACATCTCTGAGCGAATTCTCCGTTTTCACTTAAGAATCCATATCCGGGATGAACGGCATCCGCTCCGCATTGATGAATTATTTTAAAAAGTAAATCCTGGTTTAAATATGTTTCCTGAGAACTGGAACCGGGTAGGGGATATGCTTCATCTGCATAGCGGACATGAAGCGCCTGACGATCCGGTTCGGAGAAAACAGCTACTGAAAGTATTCCAAGTTCACGACACGTACGTTGTATTCGAAGAGATATTTCTCCCCTATTGGGGATTAAAATTTTTTTTATTCGTTTTATATTGGTTTTTTGGGTTTGAAACATTTCCCTCTCCTGCTTTATGACACACATACTTATTTTTAACGATTAACACTGCACTCATTCTTTTTCTCCGATGAGGTAGGAAATTTGATCTCATTGGCGGTGTAGTTATACACTATAGAAAGTATCTAATCAACCCAAAAATCGATATAAATAAAATTTATATGTAAACGAATATTATATAAATGAAATTATCTTTCCATCAAGAAAAACAACTATTATTTATGATATATATTATAGTATAAAAGTGTAAAAAGCTTATTTGATTTAATCCATACAGGCTGGAAGATATATTTCGACTGTTGTTCCTTTATTTACTTCAGATTCAACAACGATATGTCCGTTGTGTTTTCGAACGATCGAATAACAAATGGCTAACCCAAGCCCCATACCTTTTTGTGTCACATTATTTTTGGTCGAAAAATACGGATCAAAGATTTTACCGATACTTTGAGGAGGAATTCCTTTTCCGTTATCTTTTATACTAAGTTTGATATAATCTCCTTGTTTCAATGCAAATCTGTTATCTTCTTTAAAAAAGAAGCCTTTTGCAGTGATGTCTATCCAAAGAGGATCAACATCTCCCCTGGAAGCTTCCAATGCATTTTGAATGATATTACCCAACACTTGCCGGATCTTCCGGCCATCGCCAATAATAGGTTTTAAGTCGGGATCAATTGATATATTACGAATACTGGAACTGTTTTCAGAATAAAAATCTATCGTATCATTTAGAATGGTAGAAAAGTCGAGTTTTTCCATATCTAACCAAACACCACCGGCAAAGGTAACTAGCTTCTTGGATAATTCTGTTGCCTGGTTAGATGCTCTCAAGGCAGCATCGAGCATCCGCGTATGGATATTTTCAACTACGAGTT
>JAKAGC010000242.1 GCA_021817755.1 Acidobacteriota bacterium
TACACACTCGACATTACTTCAAATGGAATCCAGTTAAATGCAAATACCGATATCGGAATTCTTCGAGGAATTGAAACCTTACTCCAATTATTAAATGCAGATAAACAGGGATACTATTTCCCAGGGGTTTCCATAACGGACTCCCCCCGTTTTACCTGGCGGGGAATGCTAATCGATCCTTGCCGTCATTTTCTACCGGTAGAAGTTATAAAACGAAACCTGGATGGGATGGCCGCAGTAAAAATGAATGTTCTCCATCTCCATATAACAGAAGATCAAGGTTTCCGAATCGAATGCAAAACCTTTCCGAAACTTCATCTAATGGGTTCGGATGGGATGTATTATACCCACGAACAAATAAAAGAGATCATTGCCTATGCCGCAGACCGGGGGATCCGGGTTATGCCGGAATTCGACATCCCAGGGCATTCGACAGCCTGGCTTGTGGGTTACCCTGAGTTAGCCAGTGCACCAGGACCTTATTCGATTGAACGGGGTTATGGAGTCAAAGACCCAACCTTCGATCCAACTAATAAGGCAACTTATAAATTCTTCGATAAATTCTTCAAAGAGATGTCGGCTCTTTTCCCGGATGAATATATCCATATCGGTGGTGATGAAAACAGCGGGAACCAGTGGAACGGAAACGCGAAGATACAGGAATTTAAAACAAAGCACAAAATAAAATCCAACGATGAACTCCAGGCTTATTTTAATAATAAAATCCTGGGGATTCTAACGAAATATAAAAAAAAGATGATGGGATGGGATGAGATATACCAACCTGGAATACCGCAAACGGTTGTGATTCATTCCTGGCGAGGAAAAGATGCCATGCGCGATTCTGCAAAAAAGGGGTATAATACGTTACTTTCCAATGGATATTATATCGACTTGTGCCAACCTGCCGAATATCATTATTTGAATGATCCCATTCCTGCGGATTCGGATTTAACAACGGAGGAGCGAAGCCGTATATTCGGCGGAGAAGCAACAATGTGGGCAGAGTTGGTTTCATTCGAGACCGTGGATTCCCGGATTTGGCCACGAACAGCAGCGATCGCAGAAAGACTCTGGTCACCTGCTTCAATTACAGATGTTCGTGACATGTACCGCCGTATGGCTATCATTGGTGTACAACTTGAAGAGCATGGCTTGCTGCACTTGAAAAACCGGGATATGTTTTTGCGTAGATTAACAAAAGGCGGGAATATTACAGCATTAAATGTGTTGGTGGATGTTATAGAACCTTTAAAAGGATACAATCGCCATTCGCAGGCTGTATACACATTTTATTCACCATTAACGCGAATAGTAGATGCCGCAGCCCCGGAATCGTTAATAGCTAGAGATTTTCGTTTCATGGTATCGGATTTCCTTTCCACATTGAAAAACAGTAACGTAACTGCAATGGCTGAAAACTTGAAACAACAATTAATCACCTGGAAAGAAAACCATGCGAAATTGTTACCGGTAATCGATGAAAACCCGGCATTAAAAGAAATAGAAACACTTTCGGAAGATCTATCAAAATTATCGGTTATTGGGTTAGAAGCACTGGATAATTTATTATCCGGGAAAAAGGGGGATGCTTCGTGGCTGGAACAAAGCCGGAAAACATTGGAAGAAGCCAAAAAACCGCGCGGCCATGGTGAATTGGTGATCATAACGGGGATTGAACAATTGGTAAAGGGGTGCGAAGAGATATAAATGAAAGGAGAAAAGATGAGTAAGAATATTTTGATAGAGGGTTGTGTAACATCGGTCACATCGGCAATTGAAGCACAGAAAGGCGGAGCATTGCGGGTAGAGTTATGCGATAACATATATGACGGAGGCACTACTCCGAGTTATGGAGCAGTACATGAAGCAAGAAAAAATCTGGATATTGCTTTAAATATAATGATTCGCCCGAGAGGCGGCGATTTTTGTTATTCAGATCTCGAATTCGATATCATGAAAACAGATGTCGAAATGGCAAAAGAATTAGCAGCAGACGGGATTGTTTTTGGAATTTTGAATACCGATGGTACAATCGACATGGAAAGGTCCCGGGAAATCATCGAGATTGCAAAACCTTTAAGTGTTACATTTCATCGGGCTTTTGATCGTGCAATAAATCCGTTAGACGCCCTGGAAGACCTTATTTTACTTGGAGTAAAACGAATACTTACTTCGGGACAACGGCCTTCTGCAATGGAAGGACGAGAGTTACTGACTGAATTGGTAAAAAGAGCAGGTGACCGGATTATCATCATGCCGGCTGTGGATATCGATGAAACCAATATCCGGCAGTTGATTGACGAAACAGGTGCGACCGAATATCATGTTTTTGTCAACAAAAAAGTACCAAGCCGGATGACCTTTCGCAATGAAAAAGTATATATGGGAACAGATCCTCATTTGCCGGAATATGAAATTTCCATTACCAATTGGGAGCAGATTCGTCAAATCTGCCAGAAAGCACAAAATAAATAGACATTCTCCATATGAATTTATTTTCCTATTTCCTGGATTATGATGAGCCGTTGTTCCGCCCGCCATCCGAAGCCTTTTCAATGATTTTCCAGGTCACATTGGGATGCTCGTGGAACAAGTGCTCATTTTGTGAAATGTATAAATCAAAATCCTTTACTAGCCGGAAAGAGGAAGATGTACTTGAAGAGATTCGGAGGGCAGGGGAGACATTTCCGGAAGTTAAAAAAGTATTCCTGGCAGATGGAAATGCGTTTGTACTTTCCAGTTCCCGGCTTCTCCGTATCCTGGATGCATTGAAGAAGTCGTTTCCCTCACTTTCCCGTGTATCGAGTTATGCGTTACCGCGTGACATTCTTTCCAAATCCTCTGAAGAATTGGTTTCTTTGCGAGAAGCAGGACTTCAATTGATTTATGTCGGGATCGAATCGGGAGACGACAATGTATTAAAAATGGTAGACAAAGGAGAGAGTGCAGATTCGACGGTAGAAGGATTATTAAAAGCACAGGAAGCAGGAATTCAATGTTCAGTGATGATAATCAATGGATTGGCCGGTTCGCAGTATTATAGAGAGCATGCATTAAATTCCGCTTTACTGGTCAATCGGGTACAACCGAGGTATTTATCCACATTGGTCTTAACGCTGCCATACGGTTTACCCAAATACCAAAAACAGTTTAAAGGAATTTTTCATCCCATGACAGAATTGGAATTACTGGAAGAGATGAAAATATTCATCGAGAACCTGGAATTGGAGAGAACGGTTTTCCGTAGTGATCATGCTTCTAATTTCCTCATATTAAAAGGAACATTAAACAGAGATAAAGAGGAGTTTTTAACCAACATTAAGAAAATACGATCATTATTCCATGATAATCCGTCTTTAAAACGTAGTAAACCTCATTTATTTTCACTATAAATATTATATAACGCTTCACATTTTTAATACTATTGATGTTAATTTAGTGAATATCATGTCTTATTTCCATTCAATTATTCAAGCGAATCAAGGGAAATGATAAAAAAAAATTAAATATAGTTGAAAATTATGGGTTTTTCATATAAAATGTAAGGGTAAAAAAAATTCGATTAAACGTCTAATCTCTGAGTTTAATTGTGGAACTAAAAGGCGAGCAAAAATACGTGTGTGAGAGTCCAATGGACTCGTTTATGTCAAGTATGTCAAGTATTAAATTACGGAGGTAATACAATGTTCAAATTTAAGCCATTTTTATATGTAATGGCAATGGTATTAATTTTTAGTGTTTTGGGAATGGAAAGTACACTTCAAGGTGCAGGAAAAAAAATTTCAGGTGGAAAAAATTCCGTAGCAGATCCAATTATAAACTCTAGCGGTATCAATTGGATTCCACGTCTGAATTTCGATCAAATAATCTTAACTGTATCCCGTCCGGATGGTTCGGTTATAAGACGCACTTTTGAAAACAACTCCAGTCCTTATATTGATCTCTCTAGTATAGTGGGAAATAGCAACGAATGTGATGGATTATATACCTATGAATTACGTGTAGTACTGGTTGAAAGTAAGAAGATGAGAGATCAATTGAGAGATCAACGGAAAAATAACCAGAATGATTTAATTATCGAAAGTGCACAAGCGGAAAAACCAATCACTCAAACAGGGTATTTCACAGTAAAAGGAGGTTCGATAATTACCTCAACCGGCATGGCAGAAAAAGGTGGAGATGCCAATAACAGATATTCCACAGAAGCGACATATAACGAAGATTTGTATGTAAAAGGCAATTTATGTGTAGGAGTCGACTGTTCGGATCCGGAAACATGGTCTTATGATACTCTCAGATTGAAGGAAAATAATTTGCGGATCAATTTCGATGATACCAGTGCAACCAGTGCATACCCTGCCAATGACTGGTCTATCGTAATTAATGATATAGAAGATGGTGGAGCTAATTATTTTGCAATAACGGATGAAACCGCAGACCAAACGCCTCTTAAAATAGAAGCCGGCGCACCTGACAATTCTCTTTACATAGAAGATTACGGAAGAGTGGGTTTAAAAACGTCCACTCCGTCAGTCGAATTACACATTGTGGACGGTGATTCTCCGGCATTGAGACTCGAACAGGATACATCGTCAGGATGGACAGCTCAAGTATGGGATATTGCAGGAAACGAAGCTAATTTCTTCATTCGCGATGTAACCAATTCATCTAAGCTTCCTTTCCGAATTCAACCGGGAGCTCCTTCCAGCAGCCTTTGCATCAAATCCGATGGCAAAATAGGAATAGGAACATGGTCTCCAGCTTTTCCAATGGAATTGGATACAACCGGAGTTAATGCTGCATTTGTCGTAAAACGAACCGATGGTGCTACTAATTATATCAATGCAACCGACAGTTATGCAAACTTCGGCTCAACCACTAGTCATCCATTACGCCTTGTTGTAGGTGGATCATGGAGAATGCGCCTAAACACGGATAATAGTATAACTATGTCAAATGGCGCATCTTTAACTGCCGGCGGTGTTTGGACAAATGCATCCAGTAGAAGCCTGAAAGAAAATATACAGGGTCTCTCCTCAAATGAAGCCATGGATACATTGAAAAACCTCAATCCTGTTAAATATAATTACAAAGCAGACAAAGAAGAAAACCATGTGGGTTTTATCGCAGAAGATGCCCCGGAACTAGTGGCATCCAAAGATAAAAAAGGAATGAGCCCGATGGATGTAGTCGCTGTACTTACTAAAGTAGTCCAGGAGCAGCAGAAAACTATTGCAGAACTCCAGGAAAAAGTAACGAAATTAGAAAAAGAGAAACAATAATACTTTTTAACAAAAGAATATTTTAGTTTTAACTTAATAAAATGAAGCGGCGCTTTCATGGGCCGCTCAACTTATTTAAATTCGAATTGTTACAAATTGTTTTATTTCCCCGAACAATTCGAAGAGAAAGAAAATAGTTTGCATTTATTAAAATAAGTAAAATTTATTCAAGGGGAAAAACATGAATAGAAGATTGTTTTCATTAAACATTGTATTAACATTGGCGGTAATTCTCTTCTTATCCTGTTTTGCAGGGATTATATATCCCTCAACCGGAGCCACTGAACCTAAACCGGTGGCAGAAGTGATTATCAATTCCAACGGGATCAACTGGATGCCCAAAATAAACTACAGCCAGTTGATTCTTAGCGTTTCAAGACCCGATGGAACGGTTTTTCAAAAAACCTTCGAATCCGGCTCCACTCCTTATATCGACATTTCAAGTATAATCTCGAATAGTACGCCTTGCGATGGATCATATACATACGAATTGCGTGTCGTGCCGGTAGATGTACAGAAAATTAAAGAGGAATTAGTGGCGATTCGAAAACGGGAAGGTGGTTCAACCAATATAGATGGTTTGCAAATCGCCGAATATCTATCTCAAAACGGACATTTTCGTATTTCCGGCGGGTCAATTGTATCTTCGACATCATCAGAAGAAAAATACAGTACTCAAGATGTTATCCATGCGGATGATGTTATCATTACAGGTAGCCTCTGTATCGGCTATGACTGTGCAACGGACGGAACCGAGAGTTTTGGATTCGATACGATTAAATTAAAAGAGAATAACATTCGTATATTATTTGATGATACAAGTACTACTGCGGGTTTTCCTGCCAATGATTGGCGTCTCGTTGCGAACGATGCTACCAGCGGTGGAGGAAATTATTTTGCAATCGAAGATACTACAAATTCCAAGACTCCATTTAAAGTTGAAGCAGGAGCCCGTACAAGTGCGCTATATGTAAATAGCAGCGGAAGAGTGGGAATTGGAACAGCCACACCGGTCCTAAATCTTCATATCCTCTCCGGCGATACTCCATCACTGCGTCTCGATCAGGATGCCTCCTCCGGTTG
>JAKAGC010000243.1 GCA_021817755.1 Acidobacteriota bacterium
AGGTTTAACCATTTTTTATTTTTGTAATATTTTTGATAATTTGCAGTTTCATTATCCTCCAATGGATTTTTATATCGAAAGCAAATGTGCTTCCATTTATAAAAATTGATTTGATCCATATATAGAAAGTAATTCGGGATATCCGGTAAAATTTTAGATAGATATGAGTGTAACGATTTAGTAATTGAATTATATTTGTAATGGATTTTGGGGCTGAATTGGTTTTAAGCTCTATCTTTAGAAATTTGATATGAAATGTTACAGAATTTTAACCATAAAACAGACTTAAACTGAAAAATTGCTATATAGTTGTTTTTCTAATTTTGTATCGATATGTTACAGTGTGAAGAGTAAAATTTTTTATTTTTTTTACGAACTTGCTTTCAATTATTGTGTCTGTTTTTAGTGTGAATTAAAAAATGATATACAACTTTTGGAGTATTTACAAATGCTTTTTTTTTTCTAAAATATAAAGCGTAATTTTAATTTGTCAAATTGGTTCATAAAACGTGTGAAATCAGCATCAAATAGATAGCTGAGCGATTTTTGGGGCTTCGGTTATCTTGTTACTTGTCGAGAAATTAAAAGAGATTGGTTATTGGCAACGCTGCCCGAAGGAATGAATGGATAGTAAATCAACGGATTTCAATCGGTCGGTATGCGGGTTTAAGGGAGATTAGGAGCTTTCCTGTTATGAATCCGATTACCGTTTTAATTTATTATTAGGAGGAAAATATGATATTTTCAAAAAAAAGCCTGCTACTAGTGTTTTTTCTTGCAGTACTGGTAGTAATGTTGGCTATTCCTGCACTGCAAGGAATACAAAGAGACCCTGATGATAATGAAATTCGATTCACGGATGATGATTCCATCAGGTCTTTGAAATTTAAAATCGAAAAAATGAGGGATGTCATGCGGCGGGATGGGGATACATTTCAAATTGAAATTAACCCTGCCGTACTGGTTCCTCTGGATCAATTGTGTACATTAAAAGAAGGTTTAAAAACCGTGGACTCTTCATTGCATGAGGCGAAAAATCCGGAATTAAATGAAGCACTTGCTCTACCGACGTCTTATACGGGATATTTTACTATTCCCAAGGACCAAATGAGTTGTGGTAGCTGTTGGGCATTCAGTACTCTTGGAGAAGTAGAAGCCGTTATTTTGAAGAATACGGGAACGACCTATGATCTTTCCGAACAGCATATGTTGGATTGCAATCCATATGGGTATAGTTGCAGTGGTGGATGGTTTGCTTTTGGGATGTGTATTCCTCCAAACTATCCGAGGTTGGAAAGCTGTTATCCGTATGTGGGTGTAAAACAAACATGCAAGACTTCTTGCCCAAGTGCGGGAGTATATATTAATAATTGGTATTATATCGGAACCAGTTCCTCTGTCCCGACAGTAACTAATATAAAGAATGCCATTTATAATTACGGATCGGTATCTGCTGCTGTAGTCGTTAATACGTATTTCCAGGCTTACTCGAGCGGATGCTTTAGTCGGAAAGTGAACGGTTCAGTTAATCACGGAATTGTGTTGTGTGGTTGGAATGATACGACACCTTGTTCTAGTGGTGCCTGGTTATTAAAGAATTCCTGGGGTACGAGTTGGGGAACGACAGCTCCGGGTACTACAACCAGGGGATTTATGTGGATTCAATACGGTGTTGCTAAAGTGGGGTATGCTGCCTGCTATGCAGTATATTAACCAGTTAGCGTATCATATCAAAAATTCGGGTACGGTTAAGCAAAAGTCGGATAAACCGCAGTTTGAGCGGTTTAATTACTCTAAGATTTTATGGAATCAATTTTAGGAGGTCGATCAATTTAAAGTGCAAGGGGGTAGTTATAAGATTACTACCCCTTTGCGTATTCTATTATAATATATCCTTTTAGGGAAGAGAAGGAATTAATGGTATATGAAGAGGGGAATTGTTCCATCTTCGATAATATGTTTGATGGAATTACCCAGGATATAATCGGAGAGCACATTGTTTCCATTATGAATTTTTATTTCGATACAGAATTATTTATTATGGCAATTGTGGTGATGGTGCCCTTCACCATGATGATGGCCATCTCCGTGATGGTGGTGTCCTTCACCGTGGTGGTGATTGCAAAAACTTTCTCCGGATTGAAGTGTTCCTACGATATACTGTTGAATGGTATCATCGATAGTCCCGCTTATACCGGCATATACCTTTATATTAAAGGCTGTTAGCATTTGTTGAGCGCGTAACCCCATTCCACCTACAATAATAATATCGGCTCCCTGACTTTTAATAAAATTAGGGAATGAACCGGTCTCGTGGGGGGGAGCTTCTACAAGCGTTTTAGAAATTACTTTTTTTGTTGGTGTGGTTTCATCGATTTCAACGAATGTAAAGTATTTACAACCACCGAAATGTCCGGAAACACAATTATTTTCAGTTGCTATTGCTATTTTCATAATAAATTACCTCCAGGTATAATGATTTTTTATTTTAATTAGCCGATAATTTTATCGACAATGGATTCAAATGCTTTTGCTGCTTCCGAATCTTTTTTATGAGTGATGAAGGGTTCTCCTTTATCCCCGGAATCAACAATATGAGGCTCGATTGGTATACGGCCAAGGAAAGGAATATCATACTCTTTTGCTATATGTTCTCCTCCTCCGGATTTAAAGAGATCAATTTTTTCTCCACAATGGGGACATAATAACCCACTCATATTCTCGATGATACCAAGTAGCTTAAGATTTAACATTTGTGTAAATGTTACGGCTTTTCGGGAATCCAGGGTTGATACTTCTTGGGGAGTGGTAACGATTACTGCGGCTGTTGCAGGAATAAGATGTGCGACAGAGAGAGGCTCATCTCCGGTTCCCGGGGGTGAATCGCAGATCAACCAATCAAGGTCTCCCCAGTTTACATCTGCGAGGAATTGTTGAATTGCTTTCATTTTGAGTGGGCCACGCCATACTACGGGGGAATCAATTTTATCCAGGAAAAATGCCATGGAAATCAAAGAAAGATTATCTGTAATTTTTACAGGGATGATTTGTTCATCTTGAATTTCGACTTTTTTATTTTCCGCACCTAACATTTTAGCCAGATTGGGGCCATGAAGGTCTACATCGAGTAGTCCTACTTTCAGCCCTCTTTCACTTAGTGCCAATGCAAGGTTTGCTGCGACTGTACTTTTTCCTACACCTCCTTTACCGCTGAATACCAGCAGTTTGTTTTTAATCCGGTTTAGTGCCTCTTGAACCCGAATTTCTTTGGGATCGATTTTTTCTTGATGCATTAATATCTCCTATATCTAATAGAATAGTTATTCATGATTAATTAATTGCTCTGTTTGAATGATCGAATCTCCTATGCATTCTAAGTCTTTTTTCGGTAGGAGACTGTATTCTTGATTCATTTCTATGCCTTTTGGAAGAAGAACTGGAATTTATTGCATTATTCCACCCTATACATAACCCCCATTTTTTCCCGGTTCCAGGGCATAGTCCATCAGGTTCGGTTCGATTCCCGTTAGGAATGTTTAACTCCTTATAATTGCTTATTTCAGAATTTTTTATTAGTATTATCATATTTGCGTTTGGTGTTACGATTTGAATGGCAATGTTTATGTCCTTTACAACAATGAAAACAATTGTGTCCCCTCCAACCGCAAATATTTGATAGGGTTATGGGGTTTTGAAATGAGTCTTTTGCTATTTGAAGGGCAACATTAGCGGGATCACCTGTTAGCCCTGGAGCTACTTCGATGCCATGAAATAGAAGCATTCTTAAAAAGAAATGGGGACATCCCCCGCAAACCACAGAAGTTACATTTTTTTCTTTTAACCACTCTATCAATTGAGTGGGTTGATCGTATGTTGCAATGCATTTTTCAATGAGAACGGCTGTATGTATTCTTTTATCTATTTGATACAACCATAAACTATCGGCGATATCAAGGCGAGGGCTAACATTTTCTTTAAAAATAGAAACAGCAATTTTCATTGTATTTAATCAATAAGAAGGCGAAAAATTATACGGAGGGGTTTATCTTAATAACCCCTCCGTAGTTTTTCGCTATGGAAGATTTATAATTTTAAAAGGTTTAGCTGGGACACTTCTTCATAGTCATGAACCAATCGAATACTTTAGAATCCTCAGGCGGATTTTCGACTCGATCTTTTGCAATACCGCAGGAACCGGGAGGCGGGATAATAACATCTTCGCCAGGGCGCCAGTTAGCAGGGGTTGCGACTTTAAATTCGTCTGTGAGCTGCATAGCGGTAAGAAGTCTTTTAATCTCATCCATATTCCTTCCATTTGAAAGTGGGTAGTAAAGTATGGCACGTACTATGGATTCGGGATCGATAATGAAAACGGCTCGAACAGCCTGAGTGGAACTGGCGGCAGGTTGAAGCATGCCAAAAGCCTTTGAGACTTCCATTGTCAAATCGCTAATCACAGGAAAAGTGATTTCTACTCTTTTCATATCTTTGTATTCAATTTTTTCACGAATGGTGCGTAACCATGCTATATGACTGTATGTACTATCGATTGAAAGTCCGAGAAGCCGACAATTCAGGGCTTCAAAATCTTTTTGCATGGTGGCAAATGTCATAAATTCCGTGGTACACACGGGAGTAAAATCCGCCGGATGTGAAAAAAAGACAAGCCATTTTCCTTTAAAATCATCAGGGAACACAATGGGACCCTGGGTTGTATCAGCTTTAAATGCGGGTGCTTTTTCACCGATTAATGGTAATCTTACTGTTTGATCCATATTTTCCTCCTACTATTATTGTTTAATTATATTAGCTAATAAAGCATTTTTCGTGCCAGGGGATGAATTAAGATGAATCTTCATTGCATGATTTAGTCAAAACTCTTTTATGTAAAGGGTTTAACCAAATATCTGTCGTTTTCCTATCAAATATAAAATGTTTTAATTGAATTAAATTTTAAATGGTTGCAACATCGAGATGTTGCAGTTGCATCATTTTGTTGCAAAAGTGATGCATGTGTGTTACAATGGTTCAACATGAATAATACCATATTTAAAGAAATTGTCGAAAATACATTTGAAGGGGTTATAATCATTAATTCTGAACGCCGGATTTCCTATATGAACCGGGTAGCAGGTGAAATAACGGGATTCTCGCAACAGGAAGCGGTTAATAAGTATTGCTATGAAATATTACGGGTAAAGCGTTGTAAAGATGCGTGCCCACTTGAACAATTGAAAAAAGGGATCCCGGTAGATGAGATAATCGTAGATATAATCACACGGGATAATTCTGAGAAATACATAAAAGCAAAGGTAGTGCAATTCCAGGGATTTTGTGCAGAGATATTTCATGATATCACGCGAGAAGTGGAATTAGAGAAGAGAATAAAAGCGAAGTATATTTTTCAAGATATTATTACCCAAGATGATGGGTTGATTGAAATATTGGATCAATTCCCCGGGATTGCTGCAAGTAATGTTTCTGTGTTATTTGAAGGAGAGAGCGGCGTTGGAAAGGAAGTCTTTTGCAGTGCGTTGCAATCTCTTAGTGAACGGAAAGATCAGCCTTTTGTTAAATTAAATTGTGCAGCATTACCGGAAACACTCCTTGAATCCGAATTATTCGGGTATAAAAAGGGAGCATTTACCGATGCGAGAAAAGATAAACCGGGGTTATTTGTTTTGGCTGACAAAGGAACGATTTTCCTGGATGAAATCGGAGAAATGAGTTTATCATTACAGGCAAAATTATTACGGGTTGTAGAGACTGGGGAAGTGATACCACTTGGGAGTACAAAACATGAAAAAGTCGATGTTCGGATTTTGGCTGCAACCAATAAAAACCTGGCATTGGAGATCAGAAGGGGTAATTTTAGAGAAGACCTTTATTACCGGTTAAATGTTGTGAATATTCGAATACCTCCTTTAAGGGAACGTAAAAACGATATATCGCTTTTTATTTATCATTTTATACATCAGTTCAATGTGATACAGAAAAAAACAATCACTGGGATTTCGGATGAAGCGATGGAAATCCTGATGAATCATAATTATCCCGGAAATATCAGGGAATTGCGAAATATAATGGAATACGCATTTATATTCTGTAAAGATGGTGATATACAGGTACGTAATTTACCCAAATATTTATTTGTTTCTGAATCGATTCTTCCTTTACTATCACCTAATCAAATTAAAAGTGAGACTATAAAAAATACGGTATATGGGGAAGGAGAAAAAGGGAAAATAGAGTCTGTTTTAAATGAAACCAGGTGGAATATTAAACAAACAGCAGCTATCCTGGGAATTGATCGTACAACTCTTTGGCGAAGATTAAAGAAG
>JAKAGC010000244.1 GCA_021817755.1 Acidobacteriota bacterium
AATATCCGGTCCAGTTTTTTTCCTCGTGAATCTTGTTTAAATACTCCCGGACCATAATAATTATCTGTTTTGATATCGATTATCGTTCTGTTATTGTCCAGGCGGATATACTGATCAGGAAGGACTCGAAACAGCGCTTTTATTTCCGTTTCCGCTTCGTTTAACCGAAGTTCCGATTGTTTATTTGTTGTGATATCCGTAATTATTGCTACTGAAAATACATCTTCATTTTCTATCTGATTTGAGATCAACTGTGAAACCGGCAAAAATCGAATCAACAGAAACCGTTTTAAGTACGAATCATATATCCGGTATTCGAATACTTTAGTTTCAATCAATCTTTCTCTGGCGATTTCCCTATATATATCGAAATGGCATTTTTCTACCGGGCACTCTTTGTGAAAAAGTTTATGATACGGAATACCCTTTAAATGACTCACTTGTCCAAGTCCCCAGGTTTCAACCGCTCGATTTCCTCTAATTATCACTCCATCTGCATTTAGAAGGAGTACAATATCCGAAAATGAATCCACAGTTAATTCCAACTGTTTTTTGGCTTGTTCGATACTTTTTACAGTTTCTATAATATTTTCATTGTTTGTAAGCAATAAATCTATCTCTTTATATTTATTATCCATAATAAATTCACTCTCGCCACTATTTTATCCCATTCAAAAAAGCAAAGCAACACAATAAAAATACAATCATTCCAGGAAAGATAATCCTGTTACTTTAAGAGTGAGGTAATATAAAAGAGAAAAAATTTAATAAAAAAAATAGTAAAAATTTATTGGGATGATTCTAAAAAAATTAAAATGGATCTTCTTTTTCGAATTCCAGCACTCCGATTTCCGTTAAGTCTCCGAAATTTCTCATTTCTGTTATAAACATTGAAGGATCAGAAAAAGCCATGCTGTAAGGTGAGACATTATTCCAGCTAAAGGAGCGGACTTCCAATTCCGGGGAGATCAGGTAAAGATTTTGCCGTGCGCGAGTTGCCGCTACATAGAATAAACGTCGTTCTTCTTCCAGGTCTTCCCCTTCATCCATCGACTGCATCGAAGGAAAGTAGCCGTCTACCAGGTGTATAATAAACACCGTGTGCCATTCCAGGCCCTTTGCCGAATGGATTGTCGATAAAACCAATTTTTCATCTTCATTATCCGATGCTTCTGTATCCACCTGCGATGTATTCGGTGGTTCCAGCACCATTTCCGTCAGCATTTGTTCCAATGCCCCGTATCTTTCGGAAATCCTAAGTAATGATTCCAGGTCTAACCGGCGTTTTCTGTAATCATCGTAAGTTGATTCAAGGATTGGTACATAGTATTCTAAAACCAATTCAAGCATTCGTACCGGTTTTATTTTACCTTTCTTTAGTATCGATAATAATTCATGTAATTTTCGTAATTCGCCGGAGAATTTTTTCTTTCCCCAGGGTTCTGCGATTAGGGCATTTAAATTTCCACCTTCATAAAAAATACTATCTATGATTTTTTTTCCTGTACCCGGTCCCACTCCTTCCAGAAGTAGCAATAAACGCAGCCATGCCACTTCATCGAAAGGATTATGAATAACTCGTAAATAGGACATAATATCTTTGATATGTGCTGCCTCTGCGAATTTCAACCCACCAAATTTTATAAATGGAATATTCGCTGTTTTCAAATGCACTTCCAGATCATTCGAATGCCACGATGCCCGAAAAAGAACCGCTATCTCATCCAGTTTTACACCTTCTTCTCTCAGTTCCAGTACTCGATTCACAATAAAAGCCGATTGGTTTGTCTCTTCCACACCATCGATATAAACCGGTTTCTGTACTCCTTCTATAGTTGAAAAAAGTTCTTTCGAATACTTTTCTTTCGATTCCTCTATAATTCCATTTGTTAAATCAAGGATTGGTTTTGTACTTCTGTAGTTCTGTTCCAGGGTAATAATCGATGTCCCAGGAAAATAAGAAGGGAAATCCATTATATTCCTGAAATTGGCTCCCCTGAAAGAATAGATGCTCTGTGAATCATCCCCTACTGCCATCACATTATGATGCTCCGATGCCAATAAAATCGTAATTTCTGCTTGTAATCTGTTTGTATCCTGGTATTCGTCCACCATAATATATTTATAGGTATTGGATATTTTTTTCCGAATTTCTTCGTTATTTTCGAGAAGTTTTTTCAGATTGATCAGTAGATCATCGTAATCCATTACCATCTTTTCTTTTTTAAAGCGTACATACTGTTCCGATACTTTTAGAATAGTATCAATATCTTCTTTATATTGGGAGTAGTATTGAAAAACGATATCATCGACCGGAATGCATTTATTGATCGATTTGGAAATCATATCCAGGAGCGTATTCTTGCGTGGGAATCGCCTATCTTTTTTATTTAGGCCCATTTCCGTTCTGATGATATTAAGAATATCTTCCGCATCGCTTCTGTCGACGATAGTGAAATTCGGAGGCATCCCGATATACAGTGCATATTTCCTTAAAATCGAATTGGCAAATGAATGAAAAGTTCCTCCCGATACACTTTTACAACGTTCATCCAGGATAGTTGATGCCCGGCGCATCATCTCTTCCGATGCTTTTCGGGTAAATGTAAGTAAAAGAATCGACTGCGGATCGATCTTATTTTCCACCATATAAGCCATTCGGTAAATCAGGGTTCGTGTTTTTCCCGTTCCTGCCCCTGCAATAACCAAAAAAGGCCCCTTAATACTCGTTACAGCCTCATATTGTTGGGGATTTAATTCATTGCGGTAATCGATTATATATGAAATTTCAGCAGCAGTCGTACTTTTCTTAATGACAAATTTTTTCATGGAAACATTTTATTATATGATTGTGATAAAATCAACCATATACCGTTCTCTCATCGATCCCCTTCCGCGTGGTCTTATATTGAATGACTCCCAGGCAGCTAATATGAGAATAGAGATTCCGTATAAATAGAACATCTCTCCTCAATTCGATAGATTATCCTTCTTTTTTAGTTATTCCTTTCGCCTTTCGTCTCAAAAAAAAATTACATTTACAGCCAATTCAATAAAAAAGTGAAGACAGCTTCACTTTTAATGAGAATAGCTTCACTTGGAAGGAAGGCATTGCATCTTTTTATGAAGATAGCTTTATTCCGAAATAGGACATTGCATTTTTTAATGAGGTCAGCTTCATTCGGAAATAGGCCATTGCATCTTTTTATGAGGACATCCTTCATTCAGAAGGAGAAAATTGTATCTTTTTATGAGGAAAGTCTCACTCAAAAAGAGGACATTGCATTTTTTTGTGAGGGCAGTCTTATTCAGAAAGAGGACTTTTCATCTTTTAATAGAAAAACCTCCATTCAGAAGGAGAGCATTGCATCTTTTAATGAAGACAGTCTTCATTCAGAAAGAGAATATTGCATCTTTTTATGAGGACAGCTTTATTCAGAAATAGGACATTGCATTTTTGAATGAAGGCAGCTTCATTCGGAAATAGGACATTGCATCTTTTAATGAAGATAGCTTCATTCAGAAGGAAGGCATTCTCTCATTTTGTGAAGACAGCTTCATTCGGAAATAGGACATTGCATCATTTAATGAAGACAGCTTCACTCAGAAGGAAGTCATTCTCTCATTTAGTGAAGACAGCTTCACTCAGAAGGAAGTCATTCTCTCATTTAGTGAAGACAGCTTCACTCAGAGTGAAGTTAATCTCATTATTTGGGAAGTTAATCGAGTTCGGAAACAAGATAAAAGAAAAAATTAATAAATCAAATAATTCAAAATCAAATTCACGATAATATAAATTAGGTTATTGCATAAGGACAAAAATTTGTTTAAATGGGAAAATTTATACTTTTAAAATGATAATTCTTAATATGAAAATTGATTTTTAGGAAGAGCAGTACTATAATTAATTTTAAGGTAATAAGAGGCATCCTGAGTTATTTATAGTAGATAGATGCGAGGTAAAATTGTTAATAAAAATGAAATCAAATAAAAAAGTAAATAGCTCCATTTTGGTATTATTCACAGGAATTTTTATATTTTCCGTTCGAATAATAAGCGCAGAGAATTTTAAAATTATCGATATCCCAGTAAACATAAAAACTGAAGAGAATGTAGCCCGAGTTTCTATTGTTAATAATCTATCAAAAACCGGAGAAATCTATCGAGTAGGTGATATTATTATTATTGGAGATGCCATTTATGCTACTTTCTCAAAAACCTGTGAAGTAATTAAATTTAACCTCAATGGGAAGATTGAATCTCGCATAGGACGAGCAGGTGCAGGGCCAGCGGAATTTAAATGGATATGTCCGGCAAAACCTTATAAAAATCAAGTTGCGGTATTGGATCAAAAATTAAGGAAGATTGCAATTTTTAACCAAAAACTCGAATTGATAAAAGAATTTAGATTGAAATTCGGTTATACGGATTTCTTTGTTGACAAACAGAATAGATTTATCTTCATCAGTCCCTCCGATAAAAATTATTATTTCGAGATTTGTTCAGAAGAAGGAAAACCTGAGAAATTTTTTGGAAAAACAAAATATCCTCAAAGTCAGAAAATAGTAGATGGAGCTTTGGAATTTGAAGATGTATGGGTGACATTGTATATACCCGATCAAAATGGAGTATTGGCTGGTTTTAGTAATAGATACGATTTGTTGTATTATAAAAATGAGAAGCAAACACTTGAAATTCGGGCAGCAAAAGGTTTTTTTGAGTCAAGAGTAGAAAACATTATGGGAAAAAATTATAAGATGCCAAAAGATCGTGTTCTATACTTGGCCAGGTCTCAAAACCGTTTATATTATTTTTATAATAGGAGTCAGAAAACCTTCTGTGATATATTCGATATAAATAATTTTCGATTGATTCGAAGATTAAGAATTTTTCCCGGGTGTGTTAAGATCACTCATTATAAAGAAAATATTTTCTATGGGCTACGATATGATAGTAACCAGGAGGATGATTTAATTTTGGTTAAAATTACATTATAAAAAATGGAATCAAATTTGAAGCCCAATTTTCTATTCAACTTTAAGAAGTAAAACTTTTATAATAATAATTGATTTTTTTTTTTATAATACTGTATAATGAAATTTAAATAAGTTAAGAAAAGGATTATAGCAACAAAAAATAGTGAACATGAGATAAAAAATGCTAAAAATGAAATTGAAAAATATAATAACCAATTCAACTACGATATTAATAATTTTATTCATTGGATTTTTATCTGGAAGAATAAGTGCAGAGAATTTTAAAATTATCGATATCCCAGGAAACATAAAAACTGAAGAGAATGTAGCCCGAGTGTCTATTGTCAATAATCTATCAAAAACCGGAGAAATCTATCGAGCAGGTGATATTATTATTATTGGAGATGCCATTTATGCTACTTTCTCAAAAACCTGTGAAGTAATTAAATTTAACCTCAATGGTAAGATTGAATCTCGCGTAGGACGAGCAGGTGCCGGGCCAGCAGAATTTAAATGGATATGTAAACCCAGATCTTATAAAGAATATGTAGCAGTATTGGATCAAAGTCTCATGAAGATAGTTTTATTTAACACAAATCTTGAATTAATAAAAGAATTAAGAATCAAAGATAATTATAAAGATTTTTTTGTTGATAAATTCAATCAATTCGTTTTTGTTGGACCATCAAGTAGAGATTATTATTTTGAAATATGTTCGGAGAATTGTAAACCCATTAAGAAATTCGGAAAATGCCGTTATTATGAAGAAGAGAAATTAAATAAAAAAATTCACCATGGAGATTTCGTCATTAATCTTCTCTATTTGCCGGATCAGAATGGAATCCTTTGCAGTTATTATGGAATGTATAACCTTTGGTACTACCGTAATGAAAAAAAAACACTTGAAATAAGAGCAGAGAAAGATTTTTTTTCCGGGAAATTTGAAAATATAATGGGAATAAAAGCATATACTACTAAGGATTACCCAATATACCTTTCTAAATTTCAAAACTGTTTATATTATTTTTATAATAGGAGTCAGAAAACCTTCTGTGATATATTTGATATAAATAATTTTCAATTGATTCGAAGATTAATGATTTTTCCCAGGTGTGTTAGGATCGCTCAATACAAAGAGAATATTTTTTATGGATTTGGATATGATAGCAACCAGGAGGATGATTTAATTTTGGTTAAAATTATAATATAAAAAATGGAATTCTTTCACCTCTCATGGAAAAAGGTCTCAGATCAAATAGTAAAGCAAAAGTTTGGTTATCCATATCCTTATTAAATTTAATACTACTCCACCCCATATTATGTTTATATTCCAAAAATGAAACATTTTTT
>JAKAGC010000245.1 GCA_021817755.1 Acidobacteriota bacterium
ATTAGAATCTCTTTTTTCTTTTTTACACGAAAGCTATATTATTTCCGGTAAGAAAGGAATTTCAATTCTTTTATACGGATTACCTATTATTACCCTCGCTATCGGCGTAAGTATGGCATTCGGAATACCTTTCCCAGCTTTCATGTTTTTTTTCCTTTGCCAGGTCGGAGTGAATAAGTACTTTGAAAAAAGAGTAAAACATATCTATCGAATGACTACAAAAAGTTGCAAAATATTAAAAGCTTATTCCAAGATTATAGAATTGATCGAAATGCAGGAATTCAAAAGTACCCGTTTGCTTGCATTGCAGAAACGCTTAATTGTGGAAGGTAAAACTGCTTCTGTATGTATTAGAAAGATATCCACTCTTCTGGAATGGTTTGATACCCGGAATGGGATGTTTCATTTTTTATTTAATAATACGATTTTGCTCGATTTGCATTGTCTGTATAGAATAGAGAGATGGCGAAAAGAAGCAGGAAATTATGTCGGAGATTGGTTTAATGTAATAGGGGAATTCGAATCGCTATCCAGCTTTGCCTGTTTAAAATTTAATAATCCGGAGTGGACAATGCCATTACTCGATGAGCAGGCATTTGTACTTGAGGCTGAAAAGCTCGGACATCCGCTGATTCCTTCCTCAGAAAGAATCGATAATGATATAAAAGCCGGAAGCGATGGAAAAGGATGCATGGTATTGATTACCGGTCCCAATATGGCAGGAAAGAGTACATTTTTGAGAACAATCGGGCTCAACATTGTTACCGCGCTCGCAGGTGCTCCGGTGTGTGCCCTTTCATTTCATATCTCCCATGTTGTGCTATACACCAGCATGCAAACCAGTGATTCCCTCGATAAACATCTTTCATTGTTTTATGCTGAACTTCAACGTTTAAAAATGATAATCGATGCGATCAATCGCCGGGAACCTGTGTTTTTTATTATTGACGAAATGTTGAAAGGAACAAACGCGCTCGATAGACAAAAAGGAGCTATTGCGCTATTGAGGCAATTAATGATGAACCGGGCCAATGGCATAACCGCAACTCATGATCTTGAATTAACAAAACTCGAACAGCCAGGCGAATGGGCAAACGCAGGTTTTCCGTTTCCCGATGGCGTTCAGGTGCTCAATTTCCATTTCGATGGGTTTGTTGAAGACGATAAATTACTCTTTGATTATAAACTTAAAAAAGGAATTTGTGAAAGCTTTAATGCACTTGTTCTAATGAAGAAAATGGGAATTCATCTGCAATAAATTTATCAAAAATAACACTTTTTTGAATAAATATTATCATTGTATTAGTCTGTGTATTATTCCTTTATAGTAAGGTGTCTTTCAATATTTTTATCTTTCTTTTTTCCAAAAAAATTGAAGCGATAATGGTTTCCCTATTGACAAAAGCTCACAAATATACTAAAAATAAGACTTCACGTCATTTTTCCAACTCATCCTAAAGAGATGGGAAGATATACGATTATAAAATTATGCTATGCATTATTTAAATGCATAAGAGGTAAAAAGAATGAGCAAAATCGAATACAAGAAAGTCGATAACTGGTTCGATATCGTCGAGCTTGAGAAAAAAACTCTGGAATTCTGGGAAAATCATGACACATTTAAGAAATTAATCGATAAAAATAAAGACGGCCGAATTTGGTCGTTCCTCGATGGGCCTATTACGGCCAATAACCCGATGGGAGTTCACCATGCCTGGGGAAGAACTTTAAAAGATGTTTATCAAAGATACCATGCCATGAATGGCAAAAAGCTTCGCTATCAGAATGGCTACGATTGCCAGGGATTATGGGTCGAAGTCGAAGTTGAAAAAGAGTTAAATTTTAAAACGAAAAAAGATATTGAAAACTATGGTATTGATAAATTCGTTCAAAAATGTAAAGAACGTGTTAATAAGTATTCTCAGATTATTTCCGCTCAATCCAAACGGCTCGCTTTCTGGATGGACTGGGATAACAATTATTACACCATGTCCGATGAAAACAACTACACCATCTGGTCATTCTTAAAAAAAGCATATGATCGCGGTTATGTCTATAAAGGACTCGATGTTATGCCCTGGTGTCCCCGTTGTGGTACCGGAATATCTCAGCATGAAATGCAGGAAGGGTACAAAGAAACAAAACATCTTTCCGTAGTCGTTCAATTCCCCATCGATAATCGCGATAAAGAAGCACTTCTCGTATGGACCACCACTCCCTGGACGTTGACTTCCAATGTTGCCGTTGCTGTGAATCCAGAATCCACTTATGTACAGGTAAAACAAGGGGAATGGGTATTCTACCTGATTAAAGCACGCGCTGAAACCGTATTAAAAGAGAGAGGAAGTTATGAAATCCTCAGGGAATTAAAAGGAAAAGAATTAATTGAGTCCGGTTTAACTTATAAAGGGCCTTATGATGAATTACCTGCCCAGGTCGAAGCCAAAAAATTTCATAAAGTGATTGCCTGGGATGAAGTCAGCGAATCCGATGGAACCGGTATTGTTCATATCGCTCCCGGATGCGGTGCCGAAGACTTTATGTTGGGAAAAGAAAATAAATTACCTGCAATTGCTCCCATAGATGATTCCGGTGTGTTTATTGACGGATTTGATTGGATATCCGGTAAGAATGCGTCGGAAATCGGCGATGAAATCAAAATGGATTTGAAGAAAAAACAAATCCTCTATTCTTCAGAAAAATATACCCACTCCTATCCTCACTGTTGGAGATGCAATAAAGAACTTCTTTTCCGTCTTGTAGACGAATGGTATATCTCTATGGATCCCTGGAGAGATGAGATTAAGAATGTAGCCAAACAAATCAAGTGGATTCCTTCTTTCGGTCTTGATCTCGAGCTGGATTGGCTCAACAACATGAGAGATTGGATGATTTCAAAGAAGAGATATTGGGGCCTTGCTCTTCCTATCTGGGAGTGTCGCGATTGCAAAACCTTTACTGTAATCGGAAGCCGTGAGGAATTGAAAGAAAAAGCGGTTGAAGGTTGGGAAAAATTCGATGGCCACTCTCCTCATAAACCCTGGATCGATGAAGTAAAAATTGCCTGTCCCAAATGCGGAAAAGCCATTTCACGTATCCCCGATGTCGGTAATCCATGGTTAGATGCCGGAATAGTTCCTTATTCAACTGTTCATTATAATACCAATAGAGAATACTGGAAAGAGTGGATCCCTGCCGATCTCGTACTTGAATGTTTCCCTGGTCAGTTCAGGAACTGGTTCTACAGCTTGCTTGCCATGAGTACCATGATGGAAAATATTCCTCCCTTTAAAACTCTTGTTGGGCATGCGCTTGTAAGGGATGAAAACGGCGAGGAAATGCATAAATCAAAAGGCAATGCCATCTGGTTCGATGACGCAGCCAATGAGATCGGCGTCGATGTAATGCGTTGGATTTATTGCACTCATGAAATCGTATCCAATTTGAATTTCGGTTACAATTCCGCCCGGTTAATTCGCGGTAAATTTATTAATACATTGTGGAACAGTTATGCGTTTTTTGTAAATTATGCCCGTCTCATCGATTTCAAAGTATCCGGAAATCCTCCTGCATATGCTAAACGTCCCGATTTTGACCGGTGGATTTTGTCCAAACTCCAACAGCTTGTTTCCCGGTGCCGGAAATCTATCGAAGAATATGATGTTCGAAGTGCCGCACGTGGTATAGATGAATTTCTTGAAAATCTCAGTAACTGGTATATTCGGAACAACCGTAGACGTTTCTGGCGTTCCGCTCTCGACGAAGATACCATGTCTGCTTATGAAACCCTCTATGAAGTTCTGGAAACTGTTTTTAAACTTCTTGCCCCTATTATTCCTCTTCTCACCGAAGAAATGTACCGCAATATGGTGCTTCCTGCCAATCCGTCACAACCTGAAAGTATTCATTTAACTTCATATCCGGTTGAGAAAAAAGAGTTGATCGATGAGCAATTGGTTTCCGATATGGATACACTGATAAAAGTCACTGCTGCGGCACTCGCAGCCAGGGAAAAATCCAAAATTAAAATTCGTCAACCCCTTTCCAGCTTCATTTTCGCTCCTCATACAGATGCCGATATTCATGCTGTTAACCGCTTCTCCGAATTGCTTAAAACCGAACTCAATGTGAAAACTGTTGAAATTAAACCCTTGAAAACCAAATCCCCTGTTCAACTCATCGTTAAACCCAGTAAGAAATTTCTCGGCCAGAAATATAAAAACAAAGCAAAAGATATCGCTGATAAACTTGAAGAACAAATCCCGGAAATTTCAGCCGAAGTACAAAAGAATCCTCAAGGATTCCAATGGGAACTCACCCTCGAAGGAGAGCATTATATCCTGACCAAAGATGATTTTATGATTGAGGAAAAAGATCCTGAGAATCTCTCTGTCACTCCGTATTATGAAGGTTGGGTAGCCTTTGATACACTCCTGACCGAGGAGCTTATTACTGAAGGTTTAATGAGAGATTTCCTCAGACAAATGCAGGTCTTAAGAAAAGATATCGGCTTGGAAATTGAAGATAGAATTCATATTGCATATAAATCTGAATCTTCGCGTATTCGTGCAATGATGGAACAATATTCCGAATTTATCTGTTCCGAATTATTGTGCCTCAAATTGTATGAAAATACAGGTATCTCTTCTGAACATAAAATTCAACTTGGAAATGAAGAAATTTTCGTAGAAGTTGGAAAAGCGGGAGAATAAATCCCGTTATTTGCGGCGAAGGTATTTTTTCAGAACGATTAATTTACTGGAATAGCTGACGTTAGTTAACATAATAATTGCGCGTTCATTATCCGGCAGCTCTTCGTAGAATACCCCTTCCCAGCCATCAAAGTCTCCTTCATCGATACAAATACGGTCGCCGCTTTTAAATTTATCATCCGATTTCTTCATAGACACGATTCCGTTATCTTCCCGGCTGCGTATATCGTCTATTTTTTTGCTGTTAATCGTCCACAAACATTCATTATTACCCAGTACGCTTTTAACCCCACGCGTATACCGGATTTTGTGGTACATATCAACAACGGAAAATTGAGCGAATAAATAACCACTAAATAATGGAGATATGACTTCTACTTTTTCTTTGTTTTTTTTGATCTTTTTGAAATAAAGCGGCAGATATACATTCGCTCCCATCGATTTTAACGCTTGCTCCGCTAGAAACTCCTGTTTGGGCTTTGTACTGATTATAAACCATGAAGACGTATCGATCTCAGTTTGACTCATGGGAGTATTTTAACCGAATTTAGGAAAAATGTCAATTTTGACTTTCTAATATTTTCTGTCCAAACTCAATCAATGAGTTTGTTTCAATATATTTAATTGTTTCTGTGAAAGTATCTCTCTAAGGTCCAATAAGTAATTGGCATAATGAATGAACATTTCGGTTTTCAAACTACTGATATCCCGGATAAAGGTTTCAACCGTTTTACGATCCGGTGGTTGTTTACTCGATTCAATACGCGATGCGAACTGCATCTCTTTTATTTTTATTTCACCGCTGTTACGAATGGAATAGGATTCATGCTCCAACATCAAGTTTTCTATTTTTTCGATTTGCTCTTCGGAAAGCCTCAATTTATCTTTCTGGTCCAGGATATCTCGCCCATCGTGAAAATACATGTGCATTTCAGTAAGAATGTCTTTATCCGGTTCCGAAGATGTGGTTGTTTTCTCTTTATTTTTTTGTTCCGGATTTTCGGTTGCATTTGCATATGGTACAAGTAAAAGCATTGCCAGGATGAAAGCTACTAAAAATAAATATGAAAAAACCGGTTTATTCATGTTTCCTCCTTATCTATCCGGGCGTTTCGTTTCTGTGGGACGGGTCCGTATAAAAAACCAGTATTTACTCAGCTTATAAAGAAAATTCAAACGCTGCTCCGGTTCAAGTAAAGTATTTACCTGTACCAAAGTGTTAATAAATAAAAGGTTCAAATCATTTTCCAATTTATTTAGTTGATTGGCTTTCGATTCAATATCGGAGGGGTCCATATCGCTTCCCATTGCTTCGATAATCGCAATTCGTTGATCGAGGATTTTCTGTTTGTATTCCATCAATTTCAATTCGAATTTTTTTATGATTTTTTTTATTTCGGTTTTTTGTTCCGGTTTTAACTGGAAATCTGTATCGACGATTACTTCCGGTCTCGGTTTGGGTGGTCTTCGAGTTTCACTTTCGTTATGCTTATCAAAGCGTTTATATATAAAATGACCCACGAATGCAAGGTTTAATGCAAGCGATATAACCAGGAGAATCTTAACCCACCGGTTAATCATTGGGAACCTCACCCTTCACATTGCTTGA
>JAKAGC010000246.1 GCA_021817755.1 Acidobacteriota bacterium
CACGAGATTTAGCTTTTAATGCTTCAATCTGTTCCACGCGTGCTCCGTTATTTACCATATCCAGGTAGGATTTTGCTTTTTCATACTGTTCTTGCGCCACATGATAACGAAATTCCGCCATATCTTTTTCCTGGTCCGAAACACCACCTTCTTTATACACTTTTAAAACACGGTTGTAGGTTAATTCCACAATTTCCAGGTTATTTTTTGCAATGTTGAACTGCCTTTTAACCATAGCCCGTTCTTCTTTACGTGCTCCATTCATTGCCATTTCCAATTGAGCATTCACAGCATCAACTCCAGCTTTTGCCTGCTCTACTTTCGCCTGGATTTCTTTACTCTCTAGTACACCCAATACATCGCCCTTTTTCACAAAGTCGCCTACCTTGACTTTAATCTCAAGGATACGCCCCGGTATCTTCGCAGCCACATCTATTTCATCACATTCTACATAACCTGTTCGAGGAAAGTCACCGTTTCCACAATTAACAGTTATTACTGCCAATAATATAATAATCCCTAAACTTAATAAGCGTTTCATTTCTTCTCCTCCAGCATGTTTACCGATTTTTCAAGGTTTTGTGCAAGTTCATTTAATTTCAACCAATTCGTTGTATAATTATAAATTGCCTGCAATCGTTCGGTTTTAAGTTTCAAAAGCATTAAATGGGCATCTACTACTTCCAATGAAATACCCAACCCTGATGAAAACCGGGATTCCGCTAACTTTAAATTCTCCTGCGATTCTTCAAGTCGCGTTTCAAATGATTCAATCGTATGTAGTTCACTCGCAGCAGAAAAATACAATTTATCTGTTAATTTCTTCAACATACTCTCAACTTCGGAAGTCTTTTCAGAAACCTCCCGGTAAAGTTGTGTATCACCTTTTAATTTAAAAATCTTTTCACCACCAGAAAAAAGGTTTAAATTTACACCCACCCCAATCGCCCACTTTGGGTCTAATAATGAAAGGTCTTTTCTAAGTAACTCATATTTTCCAAATGCATATACCTGGGGAAGATAATCCCCTAAATCTGCTTTCTTTTTTATTTCCACTAAATCTTTCTTAATTCCCAATTTTTCAAGGGTGCTATTGTGTTCACGGATGAATGCCCATGTCTTATTTTGATCGTCGGTTATTTTAATATAGTTCAATGGTGTAACCAGCGTTACCCCATCCAGGTTCTCTCGGTTCAACAGATTGGCCAGAATACTTCGTGCTGTTTTTAAATTCTCTTCTCCTTTCTCTCGGTTCGCCTTTGCATCCGAAAAAGCCACTTTTGCCCTTAATAATTGGTATTGTGCCACAAGTCCCGCTTGATACAAAGATTCCGCTCTCTTATAATGACCCTCAATACCTATTTCAGCCTCTTTATAGACATTAAGTACTTCTTCCAAAAGCTTATTTAGTAAATAAACCTGGATGACTTCTGCTCGTGTCTGCTCTTCTGTAATAGTATAATTTACGCGGCCTTCTTTTAAATTCAGTCCTGCTGCTTTATTTAGTGCCTGGACTTTTCCTCCCATCCATATCGGCATTGAAAATTCTATTGAAGCTCTAAAGAGATCACTATCCAAAACATGAAGATCAAAAGAAGGAATCATACTATCCAATTTTTGGGTAATTTGAGATGTATAGACATTTTTTTCAGCATCAGTTAATGGTGTCCCACGTTTAATAAGCGTTTGAAAATTAATATCTGCCAGTTGTCCTCCCGTTTCTAATTGGATAATCAAATTTCGCAGGTTATCCAATTCAAGATCAATCGGATTATCAAGATGTGTATAGGTTGCTTTAAAATTTAAACGTGGTAAATACTGGGAAGCCGCTTCTTTCTTTTGAAGTTTTAAACGTTCCACTTCATACCGGCCTGCTGCTAATCCGTGATCCACTTCAAGTGCTCTTTTAACTGCATCCGTTAACCGTAAGTCTTCAGGAAGAAGAGCCAGCGGAAATATTAATAAAAGTATTACGATTATCCGTTTCATAAATTGCTCCTATGCTTGCTGAGTACTTTTAGTCTTTAAACCCTTTAACACTGTATCTTCAAACAGAGTATAAATTTGTTCTTGTTTTTTCTTACGCGAACTCTTCCCGAATCCAGGTTTCAAAATTTCTCTCAATACATAGGCACCCCAAAACCCCGTAATCCCGAAAATTACATCACTATCTTCAGGGTAATCCAGGTAACCTTGACGTTTTCCCTCTTCCATTATTTCACCACCCAGAGCAAGATATTCATGGAAAAACTTGTACATAATGCTTTTCGGAAATTCAATTGCTTTTCTGCGAAAATCCACAAATACAATCAGGAAATAATAGGGATGCTTTAAACCAAAATGAATACTTTCATTGATGAATAATTCCAGCTTCTCCATTGGATCAGTTAGCCTCGTTAATTTCTTTCGGATGATATCCAAAAGAGTTGTTGAAGCATACTGATAAATTCCATCCAGTAAATCTTCCTTCGTATTATAATACAAGTAAATCGTTCCTACAGCAATCCCAGCTTTATCTGCAACATCTTTCATAGAAGTTGCGAAATAACCTGTCCGGGAAAACAACTCGCTCGAAGCTTCAAGTATCCGCTGTCTTTTATCTTTTATATCATTCATTTTATACTCCCGAATGAATGGTCATTCACTGAACGTTCATTCATTTTTATTGTACAACACTTTTCCATTTTGTCAAGAGAGAAAAAATTATTTTTTAAAAACCCCTTTATATTTTATTCTTCCGGGAATATCAAAATAAATTTCTAAATTATAATGAATATCATTCTAATGTTTTTCCTTTCGTTTCAGGGAGAAAAAATGCTGTTCCTGCTGAAAAAAGGAAAAAAAATGCAGTTAGATAAAATGCAAAACGGAGACCGTGAACTTTGGCCAATGAGCCGATAAATAGAGGCGCGAAAGCACTTAAACCTCTTCCGATATTGTATGTTAAGCCTTGCGCTGAAGCCCGAATTTGAGTTGGAAATATTTCAGCAGTTATTGCTCCGAAACCAGAGAAGTAACCTGTTCCAAAAAAAGCCAGAAAAGGTCCGATGAAAAGTAAAACCATTTCATTCTTAAGCTGGCTATAAATCATAACTAGAAATGCAGCAGTGAATAGAAATACAATGTAAGTGATCTTTCTTCCGATTTTATCGCATATAAAACCGAAAGTAATGTAACCGAACCACATCCCTACTTGCATTGTAATAATCCATGTCGACGTTTTAAAGACATTCATCCCCAAACCACCTTCTGCCGGAGGAAGGGATAGAAATGACGGAATCCAGGTAAAAAGCCCCCACCAGGCAAACATCGTCCCCATATTCATCAGTGTAACGGTAATAGTATTTTTAAAATAAGGTTTTTGGAAGATAATACGTGTTTTAATACTAGTTTCTTTTTCTTTGACTTTTTTCGCTGTTGCTTTCCAGATTTCAGGATCTTCGACGTGTCTGCGAATCCAGAATGTTAAAAGTGCCGGTAAGAAACCCGCAAAAAATACTCCTCTCCAACCGAAATAAGGTAGAGTTATAGCAGTAATAAAGGCAGCCAATGCATACCCTACTGCCCAGGAGCTCTGCATTATTCCCATTGCTTTTCCCCGGTGTTGAGAAGGCCAGGTTTCAGCAACCAGGGCAGCACCTGTCGCCCATTCACCTCCCATCCCTAATCCAAGAAGCACTCGAAAGATTGCCAGTTGAAAAATACTACTGGAAAAACCACATGCTCCGGTAAACACAGAATAAATCAAAATACTTCCCATTAATGCCTTTACTCGTCCGATACGGTCGGCAAGTATTCCAAATACAATTCCCCCTATCGCTGAAGAAATAAGAGTAAGTGAGGTAAGTAATCCCGCCGTTTCTTTTTCCATATTAAAATGCTTCATTAAGTGGGCCAGAATCATTGAATAGATCATAATATCCATGCTGTCCAACATCCATCCCATCGAAGCCGATAATAATGCTCTTTTTTGCATTCCGGTTATTTCTTTGTACCATGGAAAGAATCGTTCTTTTATTGTGTTTATCATACCCGAATTGTATTATTATAGCCTATGAAAGTCAAGTCCTGTCAGGGGGAGTTTTAATATACCGAAACTGTTTTTACATTCGATTGTAAAAAAAGACATGAAAAATATTAAAATAGCAAAAATGGTCTTCACATAATGTTATCGCTTTAATATATTTTAAAATAATAAATAATTTTCTTAGCATCAGATGGCAGTTTTTAATAGATCGCCTACTATTGAATGAAAAATCAAACGACCAGGTCTTGACAACATGGGAAAAAAATTATATTTATATAAAATTGCCTATTTAATAAGGGAATGGTGCAACCTTTCCTCGGAGGTATTCGAATGACAGAAGATTATTACAGTTTATTAGGCGTTAATAAAACAGCTACAAAAGATGAAATCAAAGCAGCTTTCCGAAAACTGGCAATGAAATATCATCCCGACAAAAATAGCGGAGACAAAGCAGCAGAAGAGAAATTTAAAAAAATCAATGAAGCTTATGCCGTATTGAGTAACGATGAAAAACGAAAACAATACGACATGTTTGGAGCAGAAGGTTTTTCGAAACGATATACTCAAGAAGATATATTCAGAGGATTTGATTTTAACGGTATCTTTAAGGAATTTGGATTTGGGAATATGTTTGGAGGAGATATATTTTCAGGCATGTTCGGCGGTGGTCAGAAAAAAAGAAGAAGTAGTAGGGGTTCTAATCCTTTTAATTTTGAAACCAATTTCGGAAATCAAGGAGGTTTCAATGGCCACCCAGGTGGATTTGGAAATGGTCCCTCAGGGCCATCCGGTTCATCACCCCAGGTTGCAGAAACCGATCTACATATATCCTTAGAAGACGCAGTAATGGGAATCAAGAAAAGAGTATCAATCGATACAGGAGGAGGAGCTGAAACCATTGAAATTACCATCCCCAGAGGAATTGAAAGTGGGAAAAAACTCCGTCTTAAAGGAAAAGGCACGCTTGATCCTTATACACAACAGCGCGGTGATCTATTTTGCAAAATCATTATCGATCCTCATCGGATTTTTACTCTTAAGGGAAATGATCTCATAGTAGATGTAGAAGTGAAACTCACCGATATGATACTAGGTGGTAAGGTTCGTATTACAACGATTGATAATCAGGAAATCGAATTAAAGGTTCCTCCTCACTCAAAGAATAACAGTATGCTTCGAGTGAAAGGAAAAGGAATGCCTGGGCTTAAAGATAAACCGGATGGTAACCTCTTAATTCGTTTACAAGCCAAACTCCCTACAACGTTAGATGAAAATCAAGAACAATTATTTCGGCAATTGGCAGATACCGGTATTTAATCCATACCGAGTGAATTAAGAAATTCTTTTACTCCCTCTGTGTAGGTTAATCCTGATGTATATGTACCTTCATTATGGGTGCCTGAAATTTCGAGGAATCGTTTGGGTTGATTCGCCAGATGAAAAAGCTTTTGTCCATGTGAGAAAGGAATAATCTCATCTTCTCTGCTATGAATCACAAGGACCGGTAAGTGAACCATTGGCAAAATCGAAGATGTATCATAATGGTATTTTGAAACCAATCGCACTGGTAGGAAAGGATATAAATTAGCTCCCAAATCAGGAACCGAAGTAAATGTCGACTCTAGTATCAAAGCACGTGGCTTAATTTCCAGAGTAAAAGTTAATCTTGCTGCAATCGCTCCTCCCAAAGAATGGCCCAGGATGATAATATTTGCCGGAGAGATTCCAAGTGTTTGGGTTAAATAATACCAGGCTGCTTCTACATCTCTATATGTGCCTTCTTCTGTCGGTATTCCTTCGCTCTTTCCATATCCTCTATAATCGAATAGAAATACACGGAACCCCAATTTATTATAAATCGAAGGGAAGTGAAGATTATATGATATATTTCCTCCATTCCCATGGCAGAAGAGTACTACTTTTGAAAGATTCTCATCCCCAACTATCCAGCCATTTAAATTCAATCCATCGGAAGACTTGAAATAGACATCGGAATAATGAAGTTGGAGATCGGAAGGCAATTGTTCCATCTTTTTAAATGGGTAATAAACAATTTTATCTTGTTTGAGGTAAAGAAATAAAACTATTCCCAGATACCCTACAATAAGTACCAATAAAATTCGCAATAGAATGGATATCATAGGATTTCCAATATCGAGTTCTTTCTAAGACAGATTAAATGATTCCACATGAATAGATTATACCATAAATTGAATCCTGCTTCACGAGGTAATTGAGAAGTCAACGTTCATTTATGTCCCTTTCCAGCAATCTAAAAAAA
>JAKAGC010000247.1 GCA_021817755.1 Acidobacteriota bacterium
ACGGTTTTTTCGGAGGCTTTGGGTGCAGCTTTAATGATGGTGGTTCTATTGAAAAAAATTCCGGAATTGAGGAGGGTAACACCGGAAGTTGTATCTTTTTCACGAAAAATAGTAACGAAATTTTTCTTAGAAATTGTGAAAATTGGTGGTATGGTTGGTTTAAGCGATGCGGGATTTTCATTTATTTATGTAATGTTATCGGGGATCATCTCGCATTTTGGAAAAGAACCGCTTGCAGCGATTGGTATAGCTCATCGTTTCGAAGGGCTTCCTTTTTTTATCAGTCTCGGTGTATCTATGGCTGTTTCTCCGATGGTGGGCCAATTTCTTGGAGCAGGAGCACCACAGCGAGCAAGAGAAACGGTATACCTTTCTCTAAAAATATTATCAGCAATTCTTTTAGGAATTTCGGTAATTTACTATATTGCGGCTCCTTTCTTGTTTAGAATTTTTAGTACGGACCCAATTATTATACGACATGGAACGGAATATTTACGAATGGTAGCGATATTCGAGGTTTTCCTGGGATTTGAAGTGGTATTTACAGGAGCTTTTTCAGGGGCGGGAGATACAAAGCCGTTATTTCTAATCGTATTTCCGGTTACTTTATTACGTGTTCCTTTCTCCTATCTATTTGCAATTTTACTTGGTATGGGAACAGTAGCGATCTGGTTTACAATAACCTTTACAACTTTTTTAAAAGGGATTTTACTTTTCTTGAGATTTAGGCAGGGGAAATGGGAGAAGAAAAAAATCTAATTATTGGGGAGTAATAATGCGTTTAAAAAACGGTGTTTCATTTCTTCTGGGGGGTAGGGAATTCGTGGAGCTTTTATAGGAATTTCGAGAGAAACTTTTACACGTATGAGTTGTGGGCCGTCAGAAGTAAAGATTTGGGGGAGAATCTTTTCGAGAGTGGAGATACTATCAGCGAAGTATGCCTGGTTATATCCTGAGGCTATAGCGGCATTTTCAAAATCGATATAGTTGGAGATGGAAGGTTGATTGCCGGTAGTCGCATATGCGTTATTATCGAGAATAAAGTGGAAAAAGTTCTTGGGTTTAAGGGCGCCTGCTTGGGCAAGATTTCCGTATCCCATAAGAAGATTGCCGTCGCCATCGAGTACTATGATAGGGCTATGGGGTCTGCTGATAGCTATGCCGAGAGCAACAGATGATGGTAGTCCCATAGAACCTAAAAGATAGAAATTTAAATCCCTGTTTTTACAGTAGAATGATTCCCGGCTTATGGCACCATTGGCATGAATTACAATAACCTTATCCTGAATATTCTCTATGATGGTGCGGATTGCTTCAAGGCGTGTCATGATGTAATTACTCCTTGGGGGATGAGAAGAAAATAAGGGAGGGATGTTTGTTCGATTACTGTGGAAATATGTTTAAGTTTTTGGGAGGAAAAATCTTGAGAGAGTATGGAATAATTTAATTTAAATGTGGAGAGAATTTCTTCTGTGTGTTGTCCCATTATGGCGTGTTCTTCCATCCCGGGATCCTGTGGGCCGCGGTACGTGACAAGTACAAGGGCCTGGAAATGATAAATGAGATGAAGTGAGGCAAAGGCTTCAAGAGAATATCCGAGTCCGGAATTTTGCATATAAATAAGGGGTTTTTTCCGGGCGAGGAAAGCACCGGCAGCGAGCCCGACGGCAATATCTTCTCGAACTGCGGGTGTATGAATATTAAAGGGTTTTTTTGATAAAAGATCTATAAGGGGTGAAATATAAGAACATGGAACGCCAGTAAAAAAATCAAATCCACTATTTTCAAGGAGTGTTAAAAAGAAATGGGCATTCATTCTATTTAATCGTCATCATCATCATAATCGTCATCTTCATTATTTTCATCATTTTCATCTTCATCGTCGAAATCGCTATCCTCGTCGTCATCATCGTCATCATCGTCATATGAATCGGGATTGTAATTCTTCTTTGTTTTATCCGGGGTATTGGGGGAATCATTCACATCATTTTTATCGGTTTCTTCAACAATTGGAGGTTGTTCATCGCCCTCATATTTTACGGGTGCGGGCTCGGGTTTAATAAACTTGGTTTGATCATCTTCGGATTCAATGAGAGTTTGCTTTTTAGCCTCTTTTTCCATTTTTGCTTTTTCTTCGGATTTGGCCTTTGCTTCTTTATCTTTCTGGGCTTTTTCCCTTTCCTTTAATTCTTTTTCAATGGCTTTATCATATTCTCTACTTTCTTCACCAAATCCCTGGCGAAATCCTTTTATTTTCTGAATGACATCTCCGACATTGGTTTTAATTTTTACAGATTCCCCGGATTCGAGATAGATAATAGCTTTTCTGCGAGTATCTTCTTCGATCCGTTGAATGAGATTTGCATTCAATAATATTTCGATACCGTCTTCTCTGATTACACGAATCATATTAAAAAGTCCTCCGATAGTTTTCAGAGTTCACTATACCATTTTTTAATACTTTTGACAATATGAATTATACCAAAATTCAAAGGTGGCATGAATACAAGAAATTGTAGGAAGTAATGGGGGTTGAAAGGAAAAATGAATTCATATAAAATGGAATCTTCTGAATTATTATGACAATAAATTTGAAATGGAGGTAAAATGGAATTAAATATCGATTATGTGAGAAAGCAATTTCCATCTCTTTCGGGAGATTGGGTATTTTTTGAGAACGCGGGAGGTACTCAGGTGTTGCAGAGTACGGCCTTACGAATCGGAGATTACCTGATAAACACGAATGTGCAATTGGGGGCATCTTATGAGGTTTCCCAACGAGCTGGGGAACGGGTGGATGAGGGAATCCGTGGGATGGGAGAATATATAAATGCGAGTGATAAAAGTGAAATAATCCTGGGGTCTTCCACATCGATGCTTTTCAGATTATTATCGATGAGTATGGGGGAATTTTTTAAAGCGGGAGATGAAGTAATCGTGACGAATTGCGACCATGAAGCGAATATTGGACCATGGAGAACATTTGAAAAAAAAGGGATTACTGTTAAGGAATGGAAAATCAATAGAGAAACATTTGATTTGGAGATTGAGGAACTGGGAAAATTAATGACGGAAAAGACGCGCTTTGTTGCCTTAACACACACATCGAATGTATTGGGAACAATCAATGGGATAAAAAAAATAGCATCTTTTGTTCATGAACGGGGTGCATGGATCGGAGTAGATGGAGTGGCATATGCGCCTCATCGTCTCCCTGATGTACAAGACCTGGATGTTGATTTTTATGCATTTAGTTTTTACAAGGTCTATGGCCCCCATTATTCAATTCTTTATGGGAAAAAGGAACACCTGGAACGATTACCGGGAGTGAATCATTTCTTTCTTGAAAAGGAAATTCCTTACAAATTTCAACCGGGGCATGTAAATTTTGAACTTACTTATGGGTTACTTGGATTAAAGGATTATTTAATAGGATTGGCATCTGTTCATAGTAATGGAGAAAAAATAGTTAGTTTTCGTAAGGGTGCGGAAATAGCTTTCGATTTGATTGCGAAGCACGAAGAAAAACTTAGTAAACGCTTGTTGGAATTTTTGAATTGTAAACGGAGTGTGCGAATAATTGGAAAGACGGAATGGGGAAGAGAAGTTCGAGTTCCTACGGTTTCATTTGTTGTGAAAGGGAAATCGGCAGATGAAATCCCTCTGGAAGTGGAAAAACATAAAATAGCGATTCGGAGTGGCGATTTTTACGCACGTCGTCTAATCGATTACCTTGGACTATCAGAGCAGGGAGGGGTAATACGAGTAAGTATGGTGCATTACAATACTTTGGAAGAGGTAGACCGGTTGATTGGTATTCTGGATGAATTGCTTTGATAAAAGAAGGTATGAATTCAGAAGTATTTCCCTGGAAAATGATGTGAATTAAACCAAAGGGTGATTTGCAGGGTTTGAGGGGAGAATTGAGCCTAAAAATACGAGTGGTATAAAAAAATGGTTGAGATATAAAAATCTCGAATTTCTTCATTGGATGCGAAAAGAGACGAGTGTTTAAGGAAAAAAAAATACAAATCGCAGATAAAACCGAAAAAGAAGTCTTGACAAGAAGCGCAAATTAAGGTAAATTATGTGCTGTAAATTAGGAGGACCTAAATATGAACAAGAATGAATTAGCTGCTCAAATGGTGAAAGAGTCGGATATTACGAAAGCCGATGCATTAAAGACCATCGACTCTCTGGTCAGCATCGTTACTGACGGACTGAAGCAGAAAAACGGAAAGTTGACCCTCGTAGGTTTTGGTACATTCAAGACCATTATTAAAAAACAGAAAAAAGGGAGAAATCCCAGGACCGGTAAAGAGATTATTATTCCTCAGAAACGGGTAGTAAAGTTTATACCGGGGAAAAAGTTGAAAGATTTGGTAGGTTAATATATCCTACCTGCAATATCGGGCGCGTAACTCAGCTGGTTAGAGTGCTATCTTGACATGGTAGAAGTCGGCGGTTCGATTCCGTCCGCGCCCATTCTTCACCAAATACACACTATTTAAGATGAATAATAAATGGGTAAGCAAAAGAGTGACGTTGTTTTATTGAAAATTAATGGTGAATTAAAAGACCTTGATACTAAAATAAATGAAGAATCAAAGGCAGAAATCGAAGAGATTAATTCACAGTCGGATGAAGCACTGGATGTGTATAGGCACTCCTGTGCTCATTTATTGGCCCAAGCAGTAACCGAATTATTCCCAGAGGTTCAATATGGTATTGGACCTGCGGTAGAAAACGGTTTTTATTACGATTTTCTCTCCCCCACCCCCTTCACCCCAGAAGATCTTGAAAAAATTTCCAAACGAATGAAGCAGTTAATAGACCGTAATTTTAAAATCGAACGGTTAACATGGACCAAGCAAGAAGCAATCGAGTACTTCACTTCCAAAAAGCAATCTCTGAAGGTTGAACTGATTAATGAAAAAGTGGAAGGAGATGAAGTATCCGTATACCGGCAAGGTGATTTCGTAGATGTTTGCCGCGGACCACATTTACCGCGAATTACATTATTGAAGTATTTTAAATTATTGTCGGTGGCTGCTGCATACTGGAAAGGGGATGAGAAAAGTCATTCCATGCAACGAATTTACGGAACAGTTTTTCCGACTTCGGAGCAATTGGATGCTTATTTAAATTTCCTGAAAGAAGCCCAGGCAAGAGATCATAGAAAATTAGGAAAGGAATTGGGTTTATTTTCCATAGAAAACGATATTGGCGCTGGAATGGTTCTCTGGCACCCGAAAGGTGCTACGATGCGTCATGAAATTCAGCAATACTGGTATGATGCTCATCTGAAAAATGGATATCAATTGGTGTTTACACCTCATATTGCGAAATCGGATTTATGGAACACAAGTGGGCATAATGACTTTTATAAAGAAAATATGTTCACACCTATTGAATTCGATAATACTGAATACCAGTTGAAACCGATGAATTGTCCTTTCCATATCGTAATATTTAAATCGGGAAACCGGAGTTATAAAGATATGCCTATCCGATGGGCAGAGCTTGGTACAGTATACCGATATGAACGGAGCGGGGTACTTCATGGTTTAATGAGAGTACGAGGTTTTACTCAAGATGATGCTCATATTTTCTGTACACCTTCTCAAATGGAAGAAGAAGTAGGGAAATTATTGCATTTTAGTCTTGGTATGTTAAAACAATTCGGCTTTTCAGACCTGGATATTTATCTCTCTACTCGCCCGGATAATTATGTTGGTGAACCGGAAGATTGGGAAATGGCAACTAATGCTCTTCAAAAAGCACTTGAAAATTATGGTGCAAAATATTCGATAGATCCTGGAGAAGGAGTTTTTTACGGTCCGAAAATCGACATAAAAGTCAAGGATGTTTTAAAACGTTCATGGCAATGTACGACTATCCAGGTGGATTTTAACCTACCGAAACGTTTTAACCTAAAATACTCCGATAATCGAGGGAAAATTCAGCAACCGATAATGATTCACCGTGCATTGCTTGGATCCCTGGAACGGTTTTTTGGAGTATTGATCGAGCATTACGGTGGTTTTTTTCCTGTTTGGTTATCGCCTATTCAAGCGATTGTAATCCCAATTACGGACCGTAACCTTGATTATGCACGTAGTGTATATGAGAAATTAATGGCGAGCGGAATTCGTGCAGAACTTGAAGAACGAAACGAAGGTATCGGGAAAAAAATCCGAGATGCCGAACATCAGAAAATACCGTATATACTTATTATCGGAGACGAAGAAGAAAAAGGAAAAAATATAGCGTTACGAATCCATA
>JAKAGC010000248.1 GCA_021817755.1 Acidobacteriota bacterium
AAGAAGTGCTTGAAGCAGATACTTGCAATCGTGCCCATCTTGTAAAAGAGGATATCGATTTTATATTACAAAATGCATCCATGTTCCAGGTAATCCCCCGGCTCGTTTCCCAAAAGAAAATCCCCACCCGAGTCACTCATAATGATACCAAGATAAATAATATTCTGCTCGACCGCACCACACATGAAGGAATGTGCGTCATCGATCTCGATACCGTTATGCCCGGGGTTTCACTTTATGATTTCGGCGATCTCGCCAGAACCACCCTCAGTGTTATGGGTGAAGATGAACCCGATTTATCTCGTGTTTTTGTTGAAATAGACCGATTCGAAGTTATATTAAAAGGATTTCTTCACGGAACCCATAATGCCCTTAATCCTGAAGAAATTAAACATCTTGTTGCCAGTACGCGCATTATGACTCTATTGATCGGAATGAGGTTTTTTACCGATTATTTATCCGGGGACAGGTATTTTAAAATACACCGTCCCCAGCATAATCTCGATCGTGCACGCCGACAATTTCAACTGGTGCGTTCCATCATTCAAAACGAAGACACGATGAACGAACTCGTTCAACGGTACACACACTCATTATCCTTTTAATTTCTTCGTAATACTCGCCACATGTTTACCCTGGAACCGGGCTGCGGCCAATTCGTTTTCACTCGGCATCCGTTCCCCTTTTCCTCCCGTAATCGTCGATGCTCCGTACGGTGAACTACCCGTCATCTCATCGATTCTCATCTGACCCTGGAAAGAGTAAGGTAAACCCACCACGATCATCCCATGATGTAATAAGGTGACATGAAAGCTCAAGATTGTCGATTCCTGTCCTCCATGCTGTGTTGCAGTACTTGTAAAAACACTACCCACTTTTCCGATCAATGCACCTTCTGCCCATAGTTTACCTGTTGCATCCAGAAATTGGCGCATCTGACCGATCATATTACCGAACCGTGTCGGTGTCCCGAAAATAAGTGCATCCGCTTCTTTCAATTCATCCACAGTAATAACCGGGATATGACTCATTGCTTTTTGCGCATCCAGCGCTCCCATTTTGGCCAGTACATCATCCGGTAGTGTTTCCGGTACTCGACGAAAAATAACTTCCGCTCCCGGTACTTCCTTCACTCCTTCTCCCATAGCTTCTGCCATCCGAAATATATGACCATATGTCGAATAAAAAACGATGTATACTTTCATGTTCTACTCCTTACAAATTTATCTTCCTATACAGTAAAAAACAATTACCGACCATATTTTTTAATAGCATAAGATTATGTTCTACAAATCGTTATTTTTCAACAAAAATATTTTTTTTGTTTTTAATAAGGAAGGAATTATAAAATTATTAAAGGAGTGATCGGTATTGTTCTACCTGGTATTGGCCCACACGTATCAGATCTACCAGTGCCTCATCCGAAATTTTAAATTTTTCAAGGTATTTATCCATACTGATTGCTTTATTATCATAAAGGTTATGGGCCAGGTCGTTCGCCAGACTTACGATCCAGGAATTATTATCCCCTTTCGCACTGAATTCCGGGTTATGGTGGTGTAATACCACATCTTTCATTTGCTTAGAAAACCGCAGTTTTTCGATCATCAGGTAACCCGCTTCGATATGCGAAAACCCGAAAATCTGTTTCTCAGAAGAAACAAAATCCATATTTTTCCCAATCGCGCGTATAAGTGCATCCTGGAAATTTTGAGGATTGTGAATATAGAGAACGATTTTCCCTACATCATGAAGTAAGCCGAAAACATAGGTTGATGCGTTTTTTTTTACTCCATAAATTCTCTCTGAAATCACTTTTGAAAAAACCGCAGTAGTAAGCGAGTGGTTCCAGATATACTCCTGGATATCCGAATGAGTAATCGTGTTGCAAAGTACGCGGATCGAATAAGAGGTCACCAGGGAGCGAAGATTCGACATACCGATCAGGATTATTGCACGGGCCATCGAGTAAACTTCTTCCAATAACCCAAATAGTAGTGAATTCGTTAGTTTAAGGATATAAGAAACCAAACCCGGATCCATATTGATTAATTTTTCGATTTCTTTTACTGAAACATAGGGATCATTTAGTTTGGAGAGAAGCGGAAGAACGACGGAAGGAAGTGAGGGAAATTCTTCTATATTTTCAATGAAGGAAAGTTGCTCTTTAATAGTTTTCTGTTCAGCCCAGTTTTGTTTATAGACGAATTTCATCATTTCATCCCGTTATTCGGATAATAACGTATCATTTTAGCATAATTTCAAAACAAAAAACATTAAAAAAAAATTTATTTTTCACAAACTTTTAATAAAAATATAAAATTCTATTTTTTTAAACTAATCGCATTTCATAGTAGAATTTGATACTTTTAAATTTCTCTTAATAAACATTCTATAAGTTATTGCAAATAGTAAAATTAATTCAATCAATTAGATTAAAACACTTTTTAGATCATGTTTTTGACTCTAATTATAAATTCCCGGATTCATATTGTTGATTAGAATTTTTCAAAATTCACTTATTCTTATTATTAACTTCAATTTTCTCCCTTTTTAACAGACTAACTTCCCTCTGAGTGAAGACAGCTTCTCTTTTATATAGACTAATCTCATTCCGAGTGAAGACAGTCTCACTTTTATATAGGACATTCTCTCTCTGAATGAAGACAGCTTCTCTTTTATATAGGCCAGCTTCTTTCCGAAGGAAGACAGCCTCACTTTTATATAGGCTCACCTATTTCAGAATGAAGCCAGCTTCCCTTTTATATAGGCCAACTTATTTCCGAAGGAAGGCAGCTTCCCTTTTATATAGAATCTCCCTCATTAGAATAAATACAACAAATTCAAATGTCTGCCTGTTAAAATTTCTTTTCTCTTTAAATTGAATGGCAGTGCTCATGCATTTATATTTGACTTTTTTACTGTTTTTATTTAAAATGTGCAGTTCAAATATATGTAGATTCTATGAAAAGGATTACTTTGGAATGAAAGAAACGGAAGCTGAGACAAGGAAAAATCGAATCGATACGAGACTTGTTTCTCCATTATTAAACTGGAAAATTATACGTTATCGAAAAGGCCTCGAAACCTCTACACTTTCCGGGCATGCCGTTATCGAATACCCCACCTCCACCGGCCCTGCCGATTATGCCCTTTTTGTCGAAGGGAAATTACTCGGAGTTATCGAATGTAAAAAAGTTACCATCGGCGTTAAAAGTGAGATGGAACATGCCAAGAGGTACTCCAAAAGCGTAGACAATACTATCGGTGAATGGAACGATTATAAGATTCCCTTTCTATACGCTTCCAATGGTGAATACATCTATTTTCTAGATGTGAGGAATGAAAAAAACCTCGCTTATGAATTAAGCGATTTTCATTCTCCTCAAGCTCTCCTCGATAAATTCAACCGGGATACCCAAAAAGCCGGACAATGGCTGATGAAAAATCCTGCTAATTCCATCTCGATATTGAGATATTATCAGGGCGAAGCCGTAGACGCAATCGAAAAAGCTTTGATCCGGGGAAAAAATAGAATGTTGCTCACTATGGCAACAGGCACAGGTAAAACCGTTACTATCGTTTCCCTAATCTATCGCCTTTTAAAATCCGGTTTTGCCAGGCGTATTCTTTTCCTTGTGGATCGCCGTGTTCTCTCTGCTCAAACCGTTTCCCAGATCGCATCGTTTCAAACTCCCGACGGTTTAAAACTCGATCAAGTTTACGAGGTATACAGTCAGAAGTACAAACGCGATGACCTCGATTCCGATAAAAATTTTAATCCCAACGTTCTCCCCGAATCCTATCTCACTCACCCTGAAGAAAATAAAACCTTTGTGTATGTCTCTACCATTCAACGGATGGTGGTTAATCTTCTTGGAAGAGAAGAAGCACAAAACCTCATCGATTATGAAACTGAAAATCTTAATGAAGATTCGGATGCCCATACATTCGATATTCCCAATCATGCTTTTGATGTTATTATAGCCGATGAATGCCACCGCGGGTATTCCTCACGGCAACTCGGACCCTGGAAAAAAGTAATGGATTATTTCGATGCGGTAAAGATCGGTCTCACCGCTACTCCTGCTACTCATACCATGAACATGTTCGATTATATCGTTTATAATTATGGTTACCAACAGGCTGTTGAAGACGGATACCTTGTCGATTGGGAAGCAGTCGAAATTAAATCCGATATTCATATTAACGGCACATTCTTACGGGAAGGCGAACTGGTCGATGAAATCGATAGATATACCGGACAAAAAAGAATGTATTACCTTGAAGATGAGCGCGAATTTGCCGCAGAAGAGATCGAGAAAAAAGTGACCGCTCCCGATAGTACGAAAAAAATTATCCAGGCCTTGAAATACTATACCGATTCTCACGAATCCGAATACGGCAGATTCCCTAAAATCCTTATTTTTGCCGTTAACGATCTACCTCATGTCTCTCATGCCGACGAAATCGTCGATGTTTGCAAACAAGTCTTTGACAGGGGAGATGATTTCGTCGTTAAAATTACCGGAAATCCCAATGTGGACAGGCCATTGCAAAAAATCAGGGAATTCAGGAACAAGCCCAATCCCAAAATTGTCGTTACTGTTGATATGCTCTCTACAGGTGTCGATATCCCTTCAATCGAAATGGTTGTTTTTATGCGTCCTGTCAAATCCCGTATTCTCTGGGACCAGATGCTGGGCCGAGGGACGCGCTTGAACCCCGATATCAACAAAGACAAATTTACTATTGTCGATTGTTTCGGCGGCACTCTCATTAATTATTTTAAACAATCTACCGAACTCAATATCGAGATAGGTAATGAATACCTTTCTCTTCCGGAAATCATCGATAAAATCGATAAAAATGAAGATAGAGAGTATCATACTAAAGTATTAATCAAGCGGTTGCGCCGGTATGAAAAAAATATCAATTCCGAAATAGCCGATAAACTCTCCGAATTCATTTCGGATGGCGATTTAAAACAGTTTATCGACGAATTGCGCCATCGTTTCCAATCCAATTTCCTAAAAACCATTCGGCTTCTAAAAAATAAAAATTTTATCGCTCTCATTATGAGTATCTCTAAACCCAAACAGCCGTTTTTAACTGGATATGATATCAAAGATACTGTGACACATGAAGTCTTGTTCCGAGTCGGCTCCAACTACATGCGGCCAGCCGATTACCTCGAACTCTTCCAGCAATTTGTCAAAAAAAATCCTGAACAGATCGAAGCCATCGAAATATTGTTAAGTAAACCTGCGGGTTGGAATAATCATGTACTCGATCAATTGCGGCATAAACTGAAGAAAAAAGATTTTGATGAAAAAGACCTCCAATCCGCTTATCATCAGGTTTACCAAAAACCCCTACCCGATATCATATCCATGGTAAAGCATGCCGCCTCTCTCCAATCTCCTATTTATACCGCTTCCGAGAGAGTCGAAAATGCCATGGAAAAAATTATCGCTTCCCGGGAATTCTCAGAGGAGCAACAGCGGTGGTTGGAATATATTAAAGCCCATATCATCAAAACTCTTTCCCTTGCAGAAGAAGATTTTAAAAATTGTCCTGTTTTTGAGCGACACGGCGGATTAAGGAAAGCAAAAATCGTTTTCGGAAAGGAATTACAAGAACTAATCAACCGTATAAATGAGGCTATCGCTGCATGAGTGTTGACCTCCAATTTAAAAATTTATAAAAGGACGGATTTCCAATGTCAGATATTGTTAATAAACTCTGGGGCTTTTGTAATACACTTCGCCATGATGGTATCGATTATGGCGATTATATCGAACAGTTAACCTATTTGCTTTTTTTAAAAATGGCCGATGAAAAAGGCATTGAAATTAATAAAAAGTACAATTGGGATAGTATTACCCCTTTATCCGGCACCGAATTACTTGACCATTACAACGAAGTACTTCGCGCATTTCGAAGCGAACCCGGTATTCTCGGCGATATTTTCACCAAGGCCACTCCCAGGTTTAACACACCCGTAAATCTAAAAAAAATCGTTAATATGATCGATGAAGTCGAGTGGTCATCCCTCGATATCGATGTAAAGGGAGCCGCATTCGAAGGTCTCCTGGAAAAATCCGCAGCAGAGGGAAAGAAAGGCGCAGGCCAGTATTTTACCCCCCGTGTGCTGATTCGTTCTATCGTAAATGTCATGAAACCCGATCCCCGGAAATCAAAAGATTTTTCAATTTGCGACCCTGCATGCGGTACTGCCGGGTTTTTAATGATGGCATACGAATGGCTTATGGAGGTT
>JAKAGC010000249.1 GCA_021817755.1 Acidobacteriota bacterium
CCGCACTAGCTAAGAAAAGTGTTTGTTGAGGAATATCGGATATTTGATATTGTTGACGTCTTTTCATTTCTATCTGGGACAGTGTATCCGGTTTTAATATGAAAATGTCTGCCTTAAACATTGTCCCCAAATGAATAATATTAAATGATGTCCGGTGTTTAATCGCATCTTGTATCATATCCGGATCAATGTAATAGTCTTGTTTGAATGCATCCACAAGTTCCGGGATATTTTTTATTTTTATGTCTGCAATTATATCGACATCTTGTGTTGCTCTGGGGACTCCATGAAGTGAACTGGCGAGTGATCCTCCTACAAAATAAGAAATGCTCAAACTATCTAATACACGAGCAATATACTGTGTAATTCGTACAGGTTCCGCAAGAACCATCTTATCCTCAGTATCCCTTAATATTCGGATCCCAATTGAAAACACGCAACATAGTACTTCGATCTATCCATAATGATGCCAATCGAAGTTGTTGTTCCCTTTCCGAAATATTCCCATACTGCTGTCGAATCCTGGCTAAAGCAAGCTGTTGAACAGCTTTAGTTAATTCATCGACACGCTTTAGTTTTTGTTGTGGTGACATTCTGCGATAACCAGCTATTAGGATTTCCTGTATTTCGGGGGAGGTGTCCGTCATTGGGAAACCGGAATTTGCCACCCCCATTTCGGTCGTCTCATTTTTACTCTTCATGACTGAATTATATAATACTTTTCTTCTCATTTCAAATATTTTAAACCTTAATGCGATATTTATACCTGTCTCCTTATCTTCCACATAACGCAGTGAGGTTACAAGGGATTCGATTTGAAAAATTATTCCTGGAATTAAGGCATTACCTTTACTAAGATTTTTAATTCATAAGTTAACAGGATTGCATCCATTGACCCATATTTTGAGATTGTGAACCGCGGGCTCACACAACCCGTATATGACATTAAACGTAAAGTGTGATAAAATAAAGCTATGAAGAAAATAATAATATTGGTTTCAATCGTACTGATAACAGGTATTTCATTACTTCTTCCGCAACAAGAAAAAATTGACCCCCCTTATTCGGATTATATGATAATCAATTTCCTGCTTCACTCCAATGATATCCCTGAAGCAGAATTCCAGATGGATAACCTCCTTAAAAAACAACCGTATGATCCCTTCATTATCACTGAAAAAGCGATAATCCTGGAAGCACTTCATAATGATAGGAGCAAAGCAAAAGAATTTCTCAAACATGCGATAAAAATCTATCCCGGTTATTATTATTCGAATTTTATGCTGGCATCCATCTTGTTTAATGAATATACGGAATCAGGGAAAAAAGAGAAAGCCCAGGAAGCCATGAATTATGTAGATATTTCGCTTAAGGATGAACCCAATCTATACGAGAGCCGTTATCTTGCAGGTATGATATCCAGTGAACTGGGTGATTATAAACGTTCGAATGATCATCTTAAAAAAGCAGCCCGCTTAGAGGAAACCCCAGACGTCTATAATTATATGGCGTATAATTTCGGAAAACTGAAAAATCTGGATGCAGAAATAAAAGCAAATCTTAAAATTATGGAATTGGCGCCTTCGGATCAATTGGCTGCCAGTCGTCTGGCTCAAATTTATGTCCAGGAGAAGGATTTTAAAAAAGCCCTTGTTTATCTTGAACCGCTTTATAATAATAATCAACAGGATTCGAAGATTCTTGTCGATTATTTATATGCATTATTTTTTACTGGTGGTGATCAGAAATTTCTCGAGGTTACAAAAGACCTGGATTTAAAAAAAATCCCGGAAATAATCCCGGTGAAAGCCATTATATTGGGGCGTTTGAAAAAGTACGATGAAGCCAAAGATTTGATACTTTCTACAGGTGGGCAATCTCCTTCCAACCGAATCTTTCTGGCTCAGCTCTATATTATCGAACAAGATTTTTTTAAGGCTTATAAGGAATTAAACAATATCGATACAAAGAGCAGAAATTCTTTTTACTATACGTTATATCTACAGGTATTGAGCGTACTTGGAATGAATAACCGCGCCGTGCAATTATTTGAGCAGGTACAAAAGAACCCGGAACTCATTACTGAATTATCAACCGAAGAGTATAGCACGGTATTGATTGCTTGTGCAATTTCCGATAAGTTGAATGATGCCCTTTCCATTGCCAGGTATGGAGTCGAACATGTAAAAGAGAACAAGGAGAGCCTGGAAGAAGTTGTGCAAATGTTGGAAGAATTTAAAGCTGGAAAGGAAATTACGAATGAAAAGAACTTAAAATGGGGAGATAATAATTTATATACAATTACATCGTTCTATAAGACTCGAAAAATGTATGACCGGGCTCTTGCTGTTTTGGAACCTCTATCACGTGATACAGATAAAATGTCGCTTATTCTCGAAATAATGGATATCATGATGGAGTTGAAACCATTCCCGGAAGTTGAGAAAATGTTCAAAGATTATTTGCAGAAGTTCCCCGGTGATGCGTCATTAAAAAATGCCTATGCCTATTACCTGGCTACAAAAGGGGTCAATCTGGCTGAAGCTCTTTCATTATCCGAAGCTTCTCTTGCAGTGGATAAAAAGAATCCGGCATACCTGGATACATACGGATTTATACTTTTGCGCTCCGGGAAGATAAAAGAAGCCGGTCAATATCTTGAGCAGGCGTATCAGCGGTTTCCTTTCGATAAGGAGATTATCGAACATCTTACTGAGTATTATCTGCTGGAAAAGACACCTGAAAAAACCGTAAATATGTATAAGCTCGCTATCGATAACGGAGTGGATTTCAAAGAGATGTTAAAAGCGAAACTTGAGGTACTTGGTAATGAGAAAAAAGACAAATAAGCAACCTGTCAATTTCTTTCGTGGTTTTTTTTCATTTTCTCAATTGGTGATTCCTATCCTTTTAATTCTCTATTCAGGATGCCGTGGGGTAAAGTATGATATCGAACCCGACGAAACGAAGGAATACAATGCGCTTACTTTGAAAGTTAATGTAAAATATAAACAGGATCGTCAGCGGGAAAATTTTAAAATCCTGATGAAATATGACAATACACAAGATAAGATGTTATTTCTTTCCCCAGTAAATACCATTCACGGAATTTTGGTAATGGATGGAGAAGAAGCCGTTTTTGTTAACAATAAAAAGAAAAAGTACTGGAAAGGACCGTTTGTTGAGTTAATCACGGAATTATGGGGAATTCGGTTCGATTATGTCGATTTTAAGAATTTGATTGTATCAGGCGTCATACCCCAGGAAAAAGCCGGGTCCCAATCGGTTGAGGTCTTGGTAACACCTGGCGGAGAAGGAGTTCCACCTGTGCAAATCGATGTTGATACTCCGGATGTGGGAGTTAAGATAAAAGTTTCCGACCGGAAAACTGAAAAAGGAAGTATTCGGTTTGATCCCGGTATCGCCAAAATGAAACGCACATATATAAGGGATTTGTTTCAATAACGATTCTCAAATTACATTGAAATTTACTTTTTTTAAAGATATTAGCGATCGAAATTCAACTGAAATTTATATTTTTTAAGCGGGTATTAATCTTATCCAATAGATGACGGATAAACTCATTTTGCAATTCCGGTTTTCTGAGTAATTCTATCGAATCCTTTTGCGCTTCTTTAAATATAGAGAGGTGATCGCTTAAGTTCCCGATTTTGAAATCCAAGAACCCCGACTGCTCTAATCCTGAAATAATCCCACCCCCGCGCATTTCCAGGTCTGTCTCTGCTATTTTGAATCCGTCTTCTGTCTCTTTAATCGTCGTTAACCGTTTTTTTCCGTTTTCCGTCAGGTTTTGAGATGGAAAGAGATAACAGTAAGATTGAACCGATCCACGTCCTACCCGTCCCCTTAATTGGTGTAACTGCGAAAGACCATAACGGTCGGCGTTTTCAATTACGATTGCAGTGGCATCTTTTACATCGATTCCCACTTCGATTACTGTCGTCGCAATCAATACCCGGATTTCTCCATCCGCCAGTTTTTGCAGCATTTCATCTTTTTCTGCTCCCGAAGTTCTACCCGTAACGATACCCAGCGGAATGCCGTTTAATATTTCTTTATAATAAAGGGATTCCGTCTCGATGTCTTTCAATTCTGCAAAGAAATCCGATTTCTCGATTAATGGAAGAATGATATACGCTTTATCTCCTTTCTCAAGTTGTCCTTTTAATTTGCAGTAAAATTCATCCCGTTGAGCCGGTGAAAGGATTTTTGTAATAATTGGGAGCCGTCCTTGCGGTTTCGTTTTGATGATAGAAACCGAAAGATCATTGTATAAAGATAAAAGCATGGTGCGCGGGATAGGAGTCGCTGTCGTAACCAAAAGGTCTACCGCATTGCCTTTGTAATAAAGCGCGGCTCGCTGCGAGACACCGAAACGGTGCTGTTCATCGATTACAATTATTGCCAGTTTTTTAAAATGTACCCCTTCCGTTATTAACGCATGTGTACCAAAAATGATATCGATTTCTCCTTCCGCCAAACCCTTCAGGATCTCCTTTCGTTTTTTGGAAGGTGTTGAGCCTGTCAGAAGTTCTATTTTTTTATCTTTGAAGAAACGTTTTGCATTCGAGTAATGCTGCCCTGCCAGGATTTCCGTTGGTGCCAGGAATGCCCCTTGTTTTCCATTCATAGCCCCAATTAATAGCGTGATAAATGCCACGATTGTTTTTCCGCTTCCCACATCACCTTGAAGAAGGCGCTGCATCGCATAATCGCTTTTAAAATCACCAATGATATCGTTGCATGCTTTTTCCTGGTCTTCTGTCAAACCGAATCCCATCCGCTGTTTTACCAGGGTAGAGATATCGGGGATGATATCGTAATGATGAACACGGTGAACCCGTTTAAAAAAATCGCGTATGTATTGCAGTTCCAATTGGAAAAAAAGAAACTCAGAATAAATAAACCGCTTTTTGACTTGATCGATCTCGGAGCAAGTATTGCTTTCGGGGAAATGGATTTTTTTTAAAGATTCAGTGACAGAAGGGAAACTGTATTTTTTTAGGAGCGTTTGCGGGAGATTTTCCGTATTGTCTTCGAGAACATCCAATGCAGCCGTAATTAGGTTTTTTATCTGCCCTGATCTCAATGTGGAGATTGCAGAATACACAGGAATCACAGGGATATTGTCCGATTCAGTGAAAACCAGGGGATTGTTGGAATTAAAACAGTTATTCTTTTTTTCGATTGTTCCAAAAATATAAGCTGTTTGATGTGTCTTGAAGAATTCTCCCAGGTAAGGCTTATTGAAGAAAACCAGTAATACTTGTTCTTCTCCTATTTTTGTATTGACTTTTACAAGGGAGCGTTTTCTCCTGAATTTGAAATAAGTGGAAGTTTTGGAATCCAGGATATCGATTTTGTAGAGTTTTTTTTGATCCGGTTCAATGAGGCAATCTGCCTGATTGAAATCGATATACAGCATGGGAAAGTGGAGCAAGAGATCTCCCACTGTAAATATACCGTATTTTTTTAAAAGTTGAAGGTAAGTTTTTCCTACCCCTTTAATAAGTTCAACGGAAGAAGAGAGTTTCAGTTTCACTCAGTAGAAAATAGTCAGTTTTTTATAATCGACGATTACGTTTTTGATTCCCGGTAATAGATTGAACCAATCGTACATGGATTTTTTGATTTTCGTGCGTGTCTGGACCTGTCCGAAGGCTTCATCCAGGACTTCGGGGGTTAGAGTTGTACCGTTTACCTGGAGAGTTTCAAATATAAAGCGCATCCGGTATTTATTGCATTCCACTCTGCCGGAAGTATCCACATCGATATTTTTAAAGAAGGAGGGGACTTTATCGTATTTTTTCCCTTCCAGTTTGATTTTCATTGAACCCGAGACAAAGTTGTTCTTATTCAATTTTAATTTCACGTATTTTACTTCCGGCGTATACCGTTTGATATAGACCAGGTTTAAATAGGAGTTTAATTCATCTTCCGAGAAAGAGATTTTCTTCAGGAAGACTGATTTTTTGTGTTGTTTTGCAATTCGTTTCAGAACCAGGTCCACCAGTTTGGCTTTTTCATCTGAGAATTCTGTTGTAATTGCCGGGAAAGACAGTGAACTCATAACAAGGGCAATGCCCATTACCATTATTATAAATCGTTTGTAATTCGTTAAATTTCTCATGTTGAAATTATAACCCGTCTTCCTGAAATTTTCAATTTTTTTTCAAAAAACAATGAAATTGCTCTTGAAAATGCCTCGTGTTCTTTTGCCAGGATTCGGTGACTCAGGGAATCTTCAG
>JAKAGC010000250.1 GCA_021817755.1 Acidobacteriota bacterium
AAAATCACATAGAATTAAGTTTTAAATCAGGGATACTATGGGATAGGTAAAATCTTTTAATACTGCTAACACAATTACTTTTAATGGGGAAAGGCAAAACTTTTTAACCTGGAATTATTTTTCGTAGTGCCCCTTAAAAGATGTGATACTATCTCTTTTTTGTCTTCATAAATCGTGTAAACCAATCGATCAGCCAGATTGACTCTCCGACTGTAAACTTCCTTTGAAAAATATTTCAATCGCTCCGGTTTTCCCAATCCGAGTCTTGATCTACATTTTTTAGGATGTTATTCCTGTAAGTCATAGAAAGCTTCTGAAACGGATTTAGATTTGATCTTCTTTCCTTGATCTCGCATTTTATGAGATTGCAATAAAGCTTTCAAAGACTGTTTGTCTTTCAAAATGCGAAGGGTTTCCTGTATCCCATCCCATTTATCTTTATCGATAATAACTACCGAACCATTATCTGTGACGATTAGCGTCTCTTCCGAATCTGCTATTGTCCGTTTTATCAAGTTCGGTAAATCCCGCATTGCATTGTTTATACTCACAGCATTCATTTTTTGATCCATTAAAAGCACCGGAAAATCCCGATACTGATATAATAGACCAAAATTACAAAGAATTCAACTATGGTACCATATCCATGGCTCGATATTTTTCCAGATCTATATCCAGGTCGATTTTCCCTCTTAGTTTTTTACATTTCTTTCGTTTTGTATTTTTGAGTAATTCTTCAAGAGCGGTTTGAATAATCTTGGTTTTATTTTTTTCTCCGGTTTCAATAATCAATTCATTAATTAATGAATCCGGTATGTTCAATGTTACCCTCATTTGAGTCTCCAGAATATATTATATGCAGGGGGGAAGCATATGTCAATTTATTCTTATTAATTCAAATGAGCAATATTGTATATTCTTAATCCACTGATGACATTCAGGAAAGATTACCACCCGGTTCTGTATCCTGCCCGCTGATTTTGCCCACGAATTAAACGAATTTGCACGAATTATAGGGGACGGTGAATTAAATGGTTCAATGCTGTATAGTATAAAAATGTCAAATAAAAGATTCATCCTTCTTCCTTGCTCAAAAAAATGTGATATAATATTTAAGGTAAAACTAAGGCAGATTAATCATGGAAGCAGTAAGAAAAATAACTGAAGTAAAAAACAATTCCATATTATTGAAAAACCTTAATTTATTTAATAATAAAAAGGTTGAGGTGATTGTTCTGCCTATTTCTGATTCAATCGAAGAACGGTCGAAAACAAAAACCGTTAACCTTCGGAAATTCGCAGGCAGTATTAAGAAATTCGGCGATGGAATTAAATATCAAAGACAAATCCGTTCAGAATAGGAAAAATAACTGATTATCTATTGGATTAATACATTTTAATCGCATACCTAAATGGGAATGGTAAGATCATTTCATAGATCGATGAATTGGCTTTAGAGGTTGAATGATTACCTGTTCCCGTGATCGCTCTGTAGAAAATTAATCTTCCGGTTGAAGAGCCAGAGATTTAATACCTCCTTTACGTCCAAGTCCATATCCCACCCGGTATACATCCGGCATATTGTACCGTTTATCAGACATTAGAGAAAATACCCCAAGTGCAATTAAATCCGATATCACACCTTCAGTTCCATCATTCAAGTTTTTCGGGGGAAGCTTGACTTCACTTCCTGTGACCTCGTCTTTCAATTTTTCCAATGTTTTATATTCTTTCCATTTTATATTAATGTCATTAAAGGCGATAGGTGCATTCAATCCAGCCAATGGTTTCATCAAATTTTCCACCCAGGGATAATCCTCTTGCATCTCACGAACGCGGATTTTGGATGCCTCTTGTACACCTTTTTTAATACTCTCATAATAAATTGGATACTCAAATTCCTGACGTAATCTATCTTCTGCTGCTACTCGAAGTGCAGCCAGAAAACTCCTTGGACTAACCTGCCCCATCGAATCCCCAAGGTGGTTGGGTAACCATGTATAAGGAAACCCTCTCCTCTGGTCTTTTCCCATCCAGGGGCCGGTTATACTATGAAAAACTTGCTTTTGGGTGTTTTCTTCGTTACGCAGTTTCTCGGGGAGTATCCATGTGGATTCATAAAGAGTCCATTGTTCAGGAATGATTTTCCAGCATTCATTTCGGAATAACTCACCGTTTTCCGTTTCATTTCCCAGGTATTGCCATAAAAGTCCATAGAGTTCAGTCCTATTCCAGTATAATTTTACTTTTTCATTAAGAATTTTTGAGGAATCCGGGAAATCCATCCTTACTCCATCGATATGGTCTGGGCGTAAAAATGTTTTCAATCGAATATATCTATATGAACGAAATTCAAGAACAACCTGGAGCAATCCCCTGATTAGTTTTCCCATGGATGCCCAATCATCCGCTGTGCGATCCAGGGCATCGAATAAAATAAGGTGGGATTGTTTTTTTTCTGTCTGGTATTTGTCTGCTTCACCGATATTTCTTTCCACTTCCTCTGGGTCTTCATTTACAGCACGAACAATTTCAGGCCATTTGGATTTACAAAATGAATGATCCGGTTTATAAGCTTTAAGTATCTGCTTAAAAACTATTGATCTCCAAATTTGCCGTGGCTCAAATTCTGTTAAAAGTTTTTTTAATACGTCTTTTCCCGGGTAATTATCGGGATCCGATTTTTCACCGAAACCTACTGACACGCGAGTGTCTTCAGTTATACCTGATTTGGGTGCCAGATAATTTATTAACCGGCGATATTCTTTCTTTTGTAAAACAGTCCACCAGAAACTTTTTCCAGCCCCTCGAATCCCTTCTACCAGCATGGTATCATGATGGAGTGCCTTTTCATGGCCTTTGGGAATAAAAGTATATCGTAGATCGGGTGAATCATTATAAACTGCTGTTTCGTCTGGTAATGCTTTCTGAATACAACCTCTCACGAATTCAGGAAAAATATTTTTTGTCATATCCTATTCTCCTCAGGAAAAATCATTGTTTCCGCCTCTTTTATGAATATCCCCATCGATGCGGAGAGGAGCTGTTCATCCAAACCGGAAGTAGAATTACAGGGATCGAATTCCTGTAATCCTCTGTGCCAGAAAATTGGTAGCGGGTAATGTGGAGCTTCGGTATCTTCCGGATCAAAGTTGAATAATCCTACTTGCCCGGGGGAAATTTCGTCATAAAGATGGGTTGAAAATAGTTCCCATGATTGTTGAATAAAATGTTTCAAATGAACTTCCCGGTTCGTTTCGGGCACCATACCTGCAATTATCTGGATTTTCTCCCGTACTTTTCCAAGATGGGAATAATTCTTCCATTGCTGAAATAGGTAAGCATATGCGCTCCAGGTTTGGGGAGCATCAACCGCAAAAAGGAAAACGTCGGCATCCATACGGGTAATGGTTAAAGCGGCAATATCGTGAAGACCTGCCCTGCTATCAAGTAAAACCACATCCGGTTGAATCTTTGTTTCTAAGGATTCAACCAGTCTATTTAAACGGTCGCCCCAGGGTTTAATACCGGTCCCGGAACTATCCATATAACAGCGGGATAATTTAGGCATATATGCACCGGTTTTTCTTCCAAAACAAGGGGAAACCCGAATTTCTCCGCTCACCCCCTGTGAGATAGGGCTTTGAGCAGTCATATTCTCTAATATTTCATCTCCCTGTTTTTGATCCAGGGCATCTTCGATAAACCAATCTACGATACCGAAGTCCGGTAGTAAATCATCGGAGGCAGGTAATAAAGTACGACTGATTCCAGGTGATTCCAGGTCTAGGTCGACAATCAAGACTTTTTTCCCGTTCTTTGCCAGGTGCCATGCCCAGAGTACAAGAGCCGTGGAACGTCCTACTCCACCTTTCACACCATAAAACGTAACCCTACGGTTTTTAGTTTTTCTCTCTATCGGTTTTCGGGTCCAATCCTGACCAATAATCTGGCGTTCAAGAATCCATATACGTCCTATATTTTCATTAAAAATACAATACCGGTCCTCATGTTTAAAATAATCTTCAACTGCTTTTGCTTCACTTGTAAACATATAGATAAATTGACCGGGGGAGGCATAGACTCCCAATTCATCCCTCATTTCCGTATTAATTGCACTTAAAACAGATTTATCGTAATCCTTTTCACTACCACTGAGTAAAACCCGTATTTGACCTAGTATGTTCCGAATTAGGACGACTTCATTTTTCAGGGCCGGTAATTGGTTTTTTATTTTTTCTACAGCAATTTCCAGTGCCTGGTGAAAGAATACGGAACGATTCATCTTACCCTCCCATCCATATCGGTTTGATATAGAAGATCGATTATATTATCAACAGCCTTTTCATGATTTTTTACACTTTCGAGCCGGATATACTGGCTATTATGATAACGTTGACCGATATCCCAATCGTGAAACGGATTCGATCCTATCCCGGTAAAGCTCATAAAAAAAACTCCATTTCGGTTTTCAATAAAATCCCTGAAATGATCCCAGAGTTCATCGATGTGTTTCCTGAATTTTTTTTCTTTCGGTTTGCCGTCTTCCAATACCAAACCATTTTTAAGCATAATATATTTTAATGCACATTCGGCGGATAAACCGAAAACCTGATCCGCATTTGGTAATCGATTATTTTCGATCAGTAATTTCGCATCACTCCAATGTCTCTTTGCTGAATCTTCAAAATCCGGTTGAAATGAGCTATTCAAGGTTACCTCCTCCGAGGGTGAGGGGTTATAATTTTTTTTCGGATATCCTGTACCCCAATCCTGTAATATCCGAATGAAATGAACCTATAAAAAGTTATTTTAGCGTATTCAACATCTCAAGTCAATGCTCATTGGCGTCAAATTTCTCTATCGTATGTAATAATTTCTATTTTCTATGGAAGAAGTGTGTAAATTTTTTTGTGAGTCATCATTTGTCAGGAGAGATCGACTCTAATCAGTACAAAAAATTTTATTATATTCCGTAAGTTTGATGAGTAATTACCCTACCTTGATTTTAATTGGGGGGAATGCTATATTTTAATCCTTGAGAATATTTCTATTAAAATTTTTTGGAGGTCAAAATGTTTCTCCTGGGAAATTATGCATTCTATACCCGTGTAACTAATCTTTTTCCACCAAAATCAGAAATACGTTTAAATGTTACCTTCTTCCAACACCGTTGCTATATTAATGAAAATAATGATTTTATAGCTGAACATATCAAAACGGATGACGAAAGAAACCCTTTAAACGGATGCATTTACACGCTCGAACCGGGCACGTCCCTCTCTTTCCCGATGTACTTCGGCGATGAATCTATAATTATCTCCCTGAACTCGGAATCCTCTCCGAATATGAATTACTTCATCTCAGCAGGTGCTAAAGCGAAAAGTATACCGTGCGAAACCCTGGGCGAACCTGTTCCGGGCTCATACCTGGAAAAAGTGGATAATGACAACGAGTCTTTCTATGTTGGGGGAACCTGGATTATTAAACCGGAAAATCAAGAAAAACCGAAAGCCTGGACCTTTACTATTCAAAAATATGGTCCTGATCCTGAAACAGATGACGTGACAATCGGTCCGGGTACTCCGGGTTATGTATAAACATTTCGGGGTTATTTTTTTTATTCTATTACTGCTGCCTGGCATTTCTCATTGCGAGGAAATGAACGGGGAGAAATATTATACTATTTATTCGAGGAAAAATTACAACAGCCAACCTCAAAACTGGTTCATTACTAGCGATAAAGGGGGAATGATCTATTCTGCAAACCAGGGGGCTGTGCTTCAATACGACGGGGTGTCCTGGAAAGAAATCCAGGTGAAAGGTAAAAACGCGCGCTCCATTGCACTCGATGAGAAAGGGAATATCTTTGTGGGGGGAAATAATGAAATAGGCTTACTGACTGCTGATAATCGGGATGTTCTTGGTTTTAAGCCGTTAACGGGTCTGGTAGACGAAAAGTTCAGGGATTTCGGGTATGTGTGGCGTACCTATGCTACAGATCACGGAGTCTATTTCTGCACAACGAAATACCTCTTCCTGTACGATTACGAAAAGATTAAAACCTGGTCAACAGAATCCTCCTTCTCTCCTCCTTTTATCTGCAACGGAAAACTATTGGTCCGGCAACAAGGTAAAGGTTTGATGGAAATGCGCAACCATCATCTTGTTTTACTGAAAGGTGGGGAAGCATTTGAAAATGAAAAAATCTACGCGATGGTTCCATTCTCTATTGATACCTTACTGATCGGAACAGAAAACAAGGGTT
>JAKAGC010000251.1 GCA_021817755.1 Acidobacteriota bacterium
GAGAAGGAATCAAACAATTATGCGATTACCTGGATCGGCAGAATGAAACAATTGGGTACTTGTTGATTTATGATTTAAGGAAAGAGAGCGGTCAGTTAGGAAAACATGAAGAAATAGAGGCCTCGGGAAAATCAATTTTCACAGCCTGGGTATAGCATCAATATAATATACACTAAAAAAAATTCAAAATAGCATATTTAATAAAATAGAATCCACCTTATCCAGATTATAGACTATACATATGATGTTTTATGCACCAGTGCTAATTTCTTTTAAATATGGGAATGTACTTGCTTTAGTGCAAAGACTTTTAAGAAAATCATCTTTAGTAATTCTGAATGTTTTGCCATCATTATAATTATATGGGAAAAGTTCCTCTACAACAGCAATATATTCTGGACGGTTTGAGAATAGAGGAATAAATAGTATATCTACGGAATTATCGAACTTAGTTTTTAAATAAATTTCAGCTTGCCTAGCAGTAGTTCCTGTTCCAAGATGATCATCTATTAAAAGTATAACAACATTTCGATCTCTTATTTTATTTTTTATTATATTAATAATTGCGTTATTATAATCATTGTCAAAAAACCAAAAACTATCGTTAACATTCTCATGTTGCCGCGAAAAACGATTCGCCCATAATGAAAGTATCGGTTTTCCTCTAAAAAGAGCTCTTCCAATCAAATCAGCGGCAATTAAACCTCCATTTGAAATTCCCATTATAGCATCGGGAATAAATTGTCCATTAATTGTCGGATCCTCAAGAAGTGCAAGTATTTTTTCAATTTTATTCCAATACTCAAACCAGGACATTGCATTTAATTTTGAGGATGAAGTATCACTTGTAGATTCACAAAATTCAGGAATTCTGACATATATTTGCGAAAATGTTTCAAAAACCAAACTGTCAGATTTCTGATCATTTATATAACCCTCAATTATAGCTTTAGAAATTTGTTTTTTCACAGGTTCGGGTTCTACGACACGATAAAAAATGGTTCTATAATGATTAACATCAAATGGCGAAATTGTACCATTTTGGGCAATAAAAATCGTAATTTTATTTCGTAAAGAAAACCGGATACCCAATTCTAAGAAAACATTCGGATTTCGTCCGGTCAAATCTGCAATAACAATATCAGCACCTGCAATACTTTTTACAATTTCCGATGTAATCGAACCCGAAATATTTTTATCCACTTCTCTAGAGATTCTTATTTCCACCCGCTCTTTATCATTTTCAAACGCCATTTCTATACCGGGTTTTATAATATTTTCATACACAAAATTCGATTCGATATTTCCATCTCTGTACTCATAATTAATTCCTTTAAAACAGATTTAAAAAATATTAAAACAATTTATTCTATAACAATTTTTGGAAACAAAGTCAATACATAAATAATGTTTTTAACAGAGAAACAGATTGTAAAATTCATTTTTACAAATCCCTGCATTCATCGTCTATGTCTTTCAAACAATAAACATAATCTTAAATGTATGATTAATTTCGGAAGCTCGGCTCTTTAATCCAATAATATAATGAATTCCGTTTCATTCAATTTTATTCAAAAGGTGTTCCAGGGAATAATGTAGCGAATTTAGTTCTAAAATCAAAATGCGAATTGGGGACAGAGGTTAAGTTGCAATGTCTCATAATTTTTGATATACTGGTACACGAGCCCAGGTGAAATAATGAAAAAGCAATTCAACACAACGGGTGTTTGTATCCCTGAAAAACACTATATGGTAGATACATCCGATAAAATCTCCCGTATTATGGAAATGATCGATGGAGGCAACTATTTTGTAATCAACCGCCCCCGTCAATATGGAAAAACTACTACTCTAAACAGATTAACCGGATTTTTAAAAACCTCTTCCATATATTTTCCTATTAATATTAGCTTTGAAGGTATCAGCGAGACAAGTTTTTCAAAAGAAGCTCTTTTCATCAGAGCATTTTTCATCCAATTGAAGAAAGCCTTCAAATCCCTGGGAAATGATGACCTTGAAACATTTATTGACAAATCCTCCATTCCATCAGAACCACACATGGAGGATCTGGATTTATGGATAAGCGATCTAATTCAGGTGATCGGAAAAAATACGGTTCTTATGATTGATGAAGTTGATAAAAGCAGTAATAATCAATTATTTCTGGATTTTATCGGAATGCTTAGACATAAATACTTAAAAAGAGATGTTGAAAATGAACCGACCTTTCATTCAGTTGTTCTGGCAGGTGTCCATGATGTTAAGACATTGAAAGCCAAAATTCGTCCTGATGATGATACCAAACTCAATAGTCCCTGGAATATCGCAGTCGATTTTGAGGTGGATTTATCTTTTTTCCCTGATGAAATTGCCACAATGCTTAAAGACTATGCCGAAGAACAACAGATAAAAATGGATATTTCTTTCTTAGCGGACCGCTTATACTACCTGACTTCAGGCTATCCCTTTCTTGTGAGTTTGCTTTGCAAAATCATAGATGAAAAAATCCTGCCACAAAATCAAACAAAAGAATGGACGAACGATGACCTGAATAAAGCAGTTCAAATTGCACTTAATAAAGAAAATACCAATTTCGATAGCCTTATTAAAAACCTGGAAAACAACGGGGAACTTTATGAATTCATTTTCAATATCATTATAAACGGCTCAGAATATTTATTCAACCTGGATAATCCTGTAATTCACCTGGGACGTCTATATGGGATATTAAAAGAAGAACAGGGAAAAGTACGGGTTCACAACCGTCTATACGAACAGAGAATTTACAACTATATGTCATCGAAGCTTGAAACTTCGGGTTATGCTACCTTTCATAATATCACTGCGAGTTATTTGAACCATCAAGGACAATTGGATATAAAAAAAATTATTTTGAAATTCCAGGAATTTATGAAAGAACAGTATAGTACAAAAGATAAGGAATTTATTGAAAGAAATGGCAGGCTCTTGTTTCTTGCGTTTATTCGCCCAATAATCAATGGGAGAGGCTTCGATTTCAAAGAAGTACAGATTTCGGAAGAAAAACGGTTGGATATAGTAATCACATTCGATAACCGGAAATTCATAATTGAATTAAAAATCTGGCATGGTGAAATGTATCATAGAGAAGGAATCAAGCAATTATGCGATTACCTGGATCGGCAGAATGAAACAATTGGGTACTTGTTGATTTATGATTTAAGGAAAGAGAGCGGTCAGTTAGGAAAAAATGTAGAAATAGAAGTCGCGGGAAAATCAATTTTCACATCCTGGGTATGACGATTAATATTTATTGACACTTTGGAAATACAATTAAAAAATCTTTAATAATCAACGATTATCTTTTTCTTTATAATTTGTATGTACAATTTGAAATACAAGAATTATTCCATCACTATTAGAAATGTATAATCGATTTCCACTTAAAACAATCCAATTCTCGGTAAAACCATCTATATCATCTCCAAACATACTCAGCTCTTTCAATGCAGTTGAAATATCGAATCGATCAATAAATTTTCCGGTTCTTGAAAAAACCAACAACTCACCTATAGAGGTAACGACAGCCACGCCTTCCCCCCAATTAATTGCACCGATAAATAACTCTTTTTCTTTAGGAAAATTAACAGAGTCTCGTGTTACTTTTTCAACTTGACGTTTATTGGTTTTTTCAATTTGATTGAAAAAACGACTGATATCTTTACTTGTTACTTTTTCTTTCTTAAAATTATAGGTTAAATTGATTATTTTTTCAGAATTATTACCTATTTCAAGGAATGAATTTTCTCTTGTGGATAATGCTAAAATTCGTTCAGGAGAACTTAATATTATCAATCGGTTGCAAAAAGGATTTGGAAACCAGGGCATTGGGTATTTTTTATTCCCAGGAATTCTTGCTCTAATAAGAGAAGAATCTTCAAAAGTTTTAATTATTTTTTCGGTTAATGCCTCTCTGAGGCTAATTTGAGATATAAACCCCAAATCCTTGTTCTTAATAAATTTTTTTGCTATATAGAATATTTTACCATTTAAATAATATACAGATTCAACAAATTCTTTTACTTTAATAATTGAAATATTTTTTCCTTGCTCATTGAATATATTAATTCTATTAAAATAATCAGCAACAGCTATATGGTTTTTGAAAACATCAAAATCCTTTAATGATTTATGCGACCCCGGGCCCTCACCTATGGAACCAATCTGCCCTTTTTCTTTTCCAGTTGTAGTAAATAATAGAATTTCTTCGGGAGTTTGAATATAAAGCGTATCATTTGAAATGACTATTTTCTTAACAAGTGTTTCGATTTCCAATTTTTGGATAAGCTTTAATTGTCCCGGAAAAATTTTTCCACAGAAAAGTATAAATATCAATATCCATAAATGCCTATAATATCTCATTGTTACCTCAGACATTTATGATATCAGTTATTCATATAAATATCAATATTGAGAACTAAATCATAACTATCCAACTGCAATTATTTCTTTTAATTGATCTATCGAAAAAGGCTTAGGGAGGATAGCCTTGAAACCGTATTCTTTAAAATTTTCAATTACTTCATCGTATGCATAACCACTTGAAACAACAGCAAAAACAGATGGATTAATTTCCAGGATTTTTTCGATGGTTTTCTTTCCACCCATTCCATTCTTAATTGTTAAATCCAGGATTACAATATCAAAAGGATTCCGTTCATTTAACGCATTAAGATAATGCATAATGGCTTCATCGCCATCAGAAGCCGTACAACAATCAAAACCCAATTCTTGAATCATCTGGATGAACATCTCACGGATAAATGGTTCATCATCCATCACCAATATTCTACGAGTCATTATCGGTTCTATATTTACAGTTTGATTAATGGGAACTGCTTTTTCTTCTTTTATTTCCACGAAAGCCGGGAGATAGATTTCCACATTGGTTCCGTTACCGGGTTGAGATGTAACCTCAATAAATCCATTATGCTTCTTTATAATGGAATAGGCAATAGGCAATCCCAATCCCTTTCCTTTACCACTACCATACAATTTGGTAGTAAAAAATGGATCGAATATATTTTTAAGATGATCTTCATTTATCCCTATGCCTTTATCTTCGAAAGTAATTTGAATAAATTTATCATAATGATTACAAGTAGGATCTCCTGTAACAAGAAATAAAGGGCAATGAGTATTTTTTCCTTTTATGGTAATATACCCACCTCCGGGCATGGCATCAACCGAGTTGGCAAGAATATTACGAAAAGCAATACTAATCTGGGTTTCATCGATAGATACAGGATATAAATTATTATCGAATTCATAATGACACTTAACATTGGAACCACTCAAAGTTAAACCAGCAATGTTCTTAATAATTTTCGGAATCGATACAGTTCGGAAGACAGGTATTCCTCCTTTTGAAAACGTCAATAAATGATTGGTAAGTTCCCTCGCTTGTGAAATAGCAGTTTCAATTCGATCCAGATATTTTTGAATCCTGGAATCGGCAGGAGAAGCAATTTTTACAAGCGAAATATTTCCTAGTATTATGGCCAGTAAATTATTAAAATCATGGGCAATACCTCCTGCGAGAATGCCTAAAGATTCAATATTTTTACTTTTTAACCTCTCTTTTTCATATTGAATTTGTTTCGTTATATTGCTGGCAATCTCTAAACGAACAATTGAGCCATCCACCCATGGTATCGCCTGGATGTGAAGCTCATACCACTCATTATCTTTAATATTTTTAATTCTATGAACATGCACTCCATTTGGAATTCCATTGTTTTCCAACAATTTAATACTCTTGCAGAAAGAGCACGGACCATTTGCATTTTCTTTAAATGATTCCCAACAGATAGTGCCGATTTTGATTCCGAAATTTTCACGAGTTAGTTTATTAGCAAATAATATTTCATAGGTTTCAAAATGTGTAACAAATACAAATGCATCAAGGCTATCCATTACCGCTTCAAAACGGCAATATAAACGCCTAAGTTTTTCCTCAATCTTTTTTTCCTTTATAATTACACTTTCAAGCTCTTCTACTTTTTTTTCTAAAAGTCGGCACTTATCCCTATAATACCGACACTCAGAATCCCTCTCTATCATAATTACCAACCACCTGCTTTTCCATCTAAAATATAACTTAGGGATATAAAGGTATATCCAAAATATAATAATTCTATTTTGTTAAAAATTCAACTCAAAATTAAATTTTTTTCTCTCCCCATTGAATTTATA
>JAKAGC010000252.1 GCA_021817755.1 Acidobacteriota bacterium
CGGAAGGCGCTCCATCCATAGAATCTGTCAGAAAATCGGAGATGAACTCGCGGCAAAAACAGCGATTCGAAATCTTCTTTCTGTCCGTGTTCTGACAACCTCTCATCCTGAAGATGAATGGAAACATATTATCCCATTGCATATCCCATCCGATAAGATTCACTCGGAGAGACCATATCCACCCCAGGTAAGAACCAATCTATTGCTAAAATCCATTAATGGGAAATTATCTATCAAACAAATCAGTCATCTCTTAAACTGCGATGAAAATGAATTAATGGGAGATTTCAAGCTTCTTTATGATACCGGATGGATCACTTTTGCTCCTGAACATGAAGCACTTTTTCTACGCAATCGAAATGAGAATTAATAGAGCTTAAGCAGGTAATTAATTAACGAACAGGGTTATTGCTTTATAGATTAGCGAAGAACAGAGCGCAGCCATAGGAATTGTCAGAACCCAGGCCCACACAATTTTAAATGTAACCTGCCATTTAACCGCAGATACATTCCACGCAGAGCCCACACCCGCAACAGCTCCGGTAATAACATGAGTTGTCGAGACCGGAATTCCCATATGAGTAGAAAGAAAAATACTGAACGCACTTGCTGTTTCAGCACAGAATCCATCGATAGGACGTAATTTGCATATTTTTTGTCCCATCGTTTTAACAATACGCCACCCTCCTGCAAGGGTTCCCAATCCAATGGCGCAATGAGCACTTAAAACAACCCACAAAGGCACTTCGAATGAATCCTGCATTCCGGCAGCTACCAATAAGCTCGCAATAATACCCATTGTCTTTTGAGCATCGTTTCCGCCGTGTCCAAGGCTGTATAACGCCGCAGAAAAAAACTGAAGCCGTTTAGACCAGGCATTTATCGAGGGTAACGGTTTTTTATGGACCACCCATGCTGTAGCAATGGTCAGGAGAATAGCCAGGAACATACCCAAAAAAGGTGCCACTACGATAAATATCAGAATCTTAATCCAACCCGATACAATAACCACTCCAAATCCTGCTTTGGCAACTGCTGCGCCAAGATAACCACCAATCAGCGCATGAGATGAACTCGAGGGAAGCCCCCAGTACCAGGTTAATAGGTTCCATGTAATGGCGCCGATCAGCGCACAAAATATAACCATAGGATTAACTATACTGATATCGATCAAACCTTTCCCTATGGTTTTAGCCACTTCAGTACCGAATATTAGAAAGGATACAAAATTAAAAAATGCTGCCCATATAACCGCTTTTTTCGGTGTAAGCACTTTCGTCGAAACAATAGTTGCAATCGAATTCGCCGCATCATGCATCCCGTTTGTATAATCAAAAACCAATGCGATTAATATAATAATTATTACAAATACAAAACTTCCACTAACCATTTCCTGCTCCTTGTTTCAGTCGAGGAATAACAACGACATTTTTCATTTTCGTAAGAGATTCTTATAACCGATGGGACAGTCTATGTATTTTCAAGGACAACACCTTCGACAATATTTCCTACATCATCACTTCGATCCGTTCCTTTTTCGATATATTCAAGGATGTCTTTCCATTTAATCAGTTCAAAAACGTCTTTCTCATCCCGAAACAGGTTTGATAAAATACTACGTCTGATGATATCCGCTTCGTTTTCCAACCGTTTGATCTCAACTGTTAATTTTAAGATTTTTTCCGATTGTTTCATGTTATGAAGCAGATGAATCATATCTTTCACAGATCTGGCACTTTCCAACAATACTCGTGTAAGAGCTTTCGCCCCTTCAGGAACCGATTTCGGCTGATAGAGTTTTATCCTAGATGCAGCTCCTTCCGTAAGATCCAGAATATCATCCAATCGATTTACAAGGTGAAAGATATCTTCACGATCTATAGGCGTTATAAACGTTCTGTGCAATTGAGCTACAATCTGGTGAGCGATTTGATCCGCTTCATTTTCCAATGTTTTTAATTGTTTGGCAGGTTCACCGTAATCCGGACCATTATCCAACATTTTACACAGAATTTCAGCTCCTTCCACTATCTTTTCAGATATTTCATCAAACAGATCAAAAAAATGTTTATCCTTTGGCATTAGGGATCTAAACATAAAATACTCCTTACCTCTTTTGTTTTCGTTTAGGATTTTCTCTTTGTGCTTTTTTACTTTTAATCATACCACATTTTTTTTCTTTAGTCAAAATTTTCTTCACACTCCCTTAACAGATTCTTAACATTTATGCAACCTCCCATTGATACAGTTTCTCAGTGCACTTAATCAACTTTCCTTTCACATTTACGTTTTTTTTTATTTTTCTTGTATTTCTCTTAAAATTTTATTAAAATGTAAAATCGCTCGAAAAAAAGGAATTAAAGAAAGGGAATAATGGCAGGAAAAAAACCCCTGGAAGAATTAACGCAGGAAGAACTGATAAGGGACAATAGAACATTATACCACCGTTTAAAAGAATTAAAAAAAACACGACTGACAAATGAAGAAAGCAAGGACCGTGAATTCAGAGTAAAGTTTGTCACCTTTCTTAATTCCATTCCCTTCCCTATCTGGATTTTCGATTCCATCACCTACCGTTTTCTTCTTTGGAATGATGCAGCAGTCAGTCACTACGGGTATAAACAGGAAGAATACCTAAAAATGACTCCTTTTGATTTCCATCCACCCGATGAATTTGAAAAAGTAAGAGTAAATATCGATATCAAAAACCCCGATACTCCCAATTCATATACCCATATTACAAAAGATGGACGTCATCGAAAAGTCGAAACAACCACTACCGATATCTTTTTCGATTCCACTCCCTCCTGGATGACTCTTATTCGCGATGTTACCGAGCGAGTCAGAATGGAAGAAGAACTCTACCGCTATAAATACAAATTGGAAGAGATGGTAAATGAGCGTACTATTGAAGTCATTCTTACCAATAAAAAACTTCAGCAGGAAATCCGTGATCGCCAAAAAATGGAAAAACAATTGATTCAGACTCAGAAAATGGAAGCGATCGGTACTCTTGCAGGAGGCATTGCCCATGATTTTAATAATATTCTCGGTGGAATCATGGGGTATGCAGAGTTAGCCATTCGAAAAACAGATAAAGAAATTCCCGTTTACCGTTATATCGAACAAATTCTTTCTGCGTCTCAACGCGCCAAAGAGCTCGTAAAACAAATTTTTATTTTGAGCCGCCATGAAGATAGGGAAAAACAGCCCATACAACCAGGTCTGATTATTAAAGAAGTACTTAAGCTGATTCGCTCTTCAGTACCCACAACAATAGAAATTATCAGTAAAATTGAAGACAATCAAAGTTTCGTTCTCGGCGATCCCACTCAAATCCACCAGATATTGATGAACCTGTGTACCAATGCTGCACATGCAATGAGAGAAAAAGGTGGGATTATGGAAGTACGGTTAAGCCGCGAAGAAATCGAAGATGGCATATACAAAGGACTCAAACCCGGGCCTCATCTTCGAATATCCGTAAGCGATACAGGCCATGGAATCAAACCAGAACATATCGATAAAATTTTCGATCCCTTTTTCACTACCAAAAAAGAAGGTGAAGGAACCGGGATGGGACTCGCTGTCGTACAAAGTATCATTCATTCTCATAACGGGCATATTTCTGTATTCAGTAAAGAAAATGAAGGCGCTGTTTTCACGTTTTATCTCCCAATTACCGTAGAAGCCATAAAAAAACAAGAAACCCAGGACACATCTCTTCCTGGCGGAAAAGAAAGCATTTTACTCGTTGAAGATGATGAAGCATTGGCCGAAGCAGAAAAAAAATTACTTGGAGAATTGGGTTACAATGTTACCCTCATTACAAGCAGTATTGAAGCTGTTAAAATATTCCTCCATGTCCCCCAACGGTTTGATTTAATTATAACCGATTATACCATGCCCAAATTGAGGGGAGATAAGTTCATCTGTGAAATAAGAAAACACAATACCCATATACCCATTATTTTATGTACAGGTTACAGCGATATAATGCCCCAAGAGCGTATAGAGGAATTGCGAATCGGTGAAATCATAATGAAACCCATTGAATTAGGTCATATTGCCCGAACCATTCGCCGTCTATTGGAAAAAAATTAAAGTAAAAGAATCCAATTCATTGTAAAATTCTTTAAATCATTTATCCCCTCATATCATTTTATCATTGCATCCATCACAACATTTATGGTATAACTTTACTAAAGCCGAAATTAGGAGTTTATGATGAAAAAAATAAAACGAATCGGTGTACTAACAGGCGGAGGCGATTGCCCCGGTCTTAACGCTGTTATACGGGCAGTTGTTACCTCTGCCTTAAGGGAATATAACGTTGAATGCTACGGCATCCTCGACGGTTTCAGCGGCTTAATCAACAAAAGAGTTAAAAAACTCGATTTAAACGATGTCTCCGGTATTCTACCAAGAGGAGGAACCATCCTCGGCACCTCAAACCGCGACAACCCCTTTAAATACCCCTTTAAAAACGATAAAGGCGAAATTGAATATAAAGATGTCTCAGACCAGGTAATCCGCACCATCGAATACAATGAACTCGATGCAATCATCACTGTTGGCGGCGACGGCACACAATCCATTGCCAACTTACTCCATTCCACTCACAATATCCCAGTCGTCGGCGTCCCCAAAACAATCGATAATGATCTGGGAGGAACCGATGTTACTTTCGGTTTCGATACTGCTTTAACAATAGCCACCCTCTCCATCGATAAACTCCACTCCACAGCAGAAGCCCACCACCGCGTAATGGTTATCGAAGTAATGGGCAGGTACGCCGGCTGGATCGCGTTACACTCCGGCGTAGCCGGCGGAGGCGATGTCATCTTAATCCCCGAAATTCCATTTAAAATGGATAAAATCGCAGAAAAAATCAAAGAACGCGAAAACAGGGGAAAACGCTTCTCCCTGATCGTTGTTGCAGAAGGCGCTAAACCCGAAGGCGGAGATGTCATCGTCGCTCGAAAAGTCCATGACCCCAATGATCCCATACGCCTCGGAGGTATCTCCCAATTCGTCGGTAACCAGGTCGAAGATATCACTGGAATCGAAACCCGTTACACCATCCTCGGCCATGTTCAACGCGGCGGAAGCCCCTCTCCCCTAGACCGTATCCTCGCTACCCGTTTCGGCTACCATGCTGTCAAAGCAGTAATGGAAGGCAAATTCGGCCATATGGTCGGACTCAGAGGCGAAAATATCAAAACCACTCCTATCAGCGAAGCAACCGCTGTTCCACGGAGAGTTAAACGGGATTCCGATCTTGTTAAAACAGCGAATGCACTCGGTACCAGTTTCGGAGGGTAGTGTCCCAATTTCCAGGGACTCGTTTTGAAAAACCCGTCCCTGGACCCTGACAAAACTTCTGTTAAAACCGATATTTTTAGAGGCAACAGCCCTAATACATTAACATAGAGAGTTGGAAGCACCCCTATTTTTATTATCGTTTTTAAGGTATAATAGTGAACAGGTATACCCATGAAAACCAATCAGCAAGATAAACAAATTGTAAAAACTTTCCCCGGTGAAAAAGCATACTTTATAGCCATTATCCTGTTTCAACAAACACTCGGCGCACTCACCTACCCTATCGCTAAATATGGCCTCGCTAAAATCGAACCATTCACATTTGCGTTTTATCGATTTCTTATTGCTGCCATTGTTCTTCTCACAGTAGTGAAATTTCAAACTCAAACTGTCAAAATAGAGAAAAAAGATTATAAACGAATTATCGGAATGGGGTGTATGATTATTATCTTTAATCAAACAGCCTATCTTTTCGGGCAAAAATTAACAGGCGCAGGACATGCTGCCTTATTATATGCAACAGTTCCCATCTGGATATTCATAGGAGGACTCCTTTATTTAAAAGAGAAATTCGTACTACGACGCGCCATCGGAGTCATTCTCGGCATGATAGGAGTCATTCTAATCATCGCATCAGGCGCAGTCGAACTCGGAACTCAATATTTGATCGGCGACCTCATTATTATGGTCGCAGTCATTGCGTGGGCCGTATACACATTTATGGGAAGACCCCTCGTTGTAAAATATGGGGCAATCCGTACAACAGCTTATGCACTCGCTTCCGGTACTGTACTCTATTTCCCTTTCGGTCTTTTCCGCGCCCTCACCTTCGATTATTCTAAAACCGATTTAATGTCCTGGTTAAGTGTCTTATATGTCGCCTTAGGTGTTTTT
>JAKAGC010000253.1 GCA_021817755.1 Acidobacteriota bacterium
GATCTTACAGGTGTTTCCGATGTAAACGTATTCGATGGTAGTTTCCATGATACAAGGTATTGATTGACATCTGTATCCCATTTAAATCTCCCATCCCTGTAATCTTTTAATGCTGCCCAAGCGGCAACCGATTTACTTAATGAAGCTGCTTGAAAAAGAGTAGAAACAGTTACAGGGGTTTTTATCGAACTATTCATCACCCCGTAACCTTTAGCAGCATCTATTTTAAAATTATTAATCACCACAACACTAACACCCGGTACATGATAAAAATCCATCCTCTCTTGCAGTGTCCAGGGGACTTCACCTTTGATTATAACCGCTGGGAGTAAATTCTTTTCTACTTTATCCAGTTGCGAATGTTCAACTGCTTGCAGAAAAGGAGTGAAAAAGGGAGTGATAAAAAATATTAACAGGAAAAATTTAAACCATTTCTTTTCTATAAATTTTAAAGGTTTCATCCGTTTTCCTCTTTTATTAACCTGAAATTGTATACAAGAAGCGTTTGATTTTCTTGGTCGGAGTTTTCTCGAATTCTTGTGGGTAAAGTTCAATTCCTGTAATACGGCTGTAAGCCGGTAATTCCTCATTCAAAGTTAAGCGGTTTTCTTCCATTTTTTCTTTCAATTGTTTTTCCGACAAACCATGCGCATCAACCGAGTCCATATTCGGATAAACCAGGGCTACTATTTTTTTATCTTTTTCGATGACAAGAGATTCCTCTACGTAGGGGTAGTTATTTAATTGGGCTTCAATTTCTTCAGGGTATATATTCTGCCCCGATGGCCCCAAAAGCATACTTTTATGCCTACCTTTAATGTAGATAAACCCTTCGCTGTCGATAGTACCAATATCTCCAGTGTGAAGCCAGCCGCCATCATCGATTGTTTCTTTTGTGGCCACTTCATTTTTATAGTACCCAAGCATAGCGTTTTCACCTTTTACCTGGATTTCTCCGGATCCATCCGTTGTCCCGGTTACTGATGAATCAATTCGAACTTGCATAAAATCCATTGCTTTTCCAACCGAATATTTTTTATGATATGGATAGGGAGTATAACTGATAAGAGGTCCGCATTCAGTCATACCGTACCCAATAGTAAAAGGAAAATCGATTCTTTTTAAAAATGTTTCCACTTCTTCGTTTAAGGCAGCACCACCAATTACGATGGAGATAAAATTACCACCAAAAACATCGATCAATTTTTTCCTTATTTTTTTAAGGATTACGTTATTGACACCGGGAATCCGGGTAAGTACTTTTAGAGAAGCCTTTTCAAGTTTTGGTTTCAAATTCTTTTTATATACTTTTTCGATTACCAGTGGGACAGTAAGAATGAGGCGTGGTTTAACTTGTGCCATTGCCTGTATCAATACCTTCGGTGATGGCATTTGCCCCAGAAAAGTGATATGACCACCGATACAAAAAGGGAATAAGAAATCGAATGCACAACCGAAAGCATGAGCCATTGGAAGAAAAGATAAAATCCGGTCACCCGCTTTCAAATCGATATGAGTTCTCGCAAATACTACGTTGGCAGCGAGACAGTTATGATTTAACATCGCTCCTTTTGAAAAACCGGAGGTTCCGGATGTATAAAGAATGCCTGCAAGCTCATCATTTGGGATGTTATCCAGAATGAATTCATCCTGGCCAATGGGCTTGGAAACCAATTCTTCAGCCTTTGAAAGTGTTTTGGATAGTGTTTTTTTATTTGAATAGAGCAAACGGAAATCGTTCAACGAAAAAATCCCGTCCAATTCAGGCATTTTCGCTTCATCGATTTTTTCGTAAATCGAATCACTAACAAAAAGCATTACCGCATCCGAATGATTGACTATATGGTGAAAGTCATTGGTATGAAAATCGGGCAGTATGGGAACAATGATTGCTCCATACGTCACCGTTGCCAGGTAAGTAATGGCCCAATTCCGAGAATTGCGGCCCAGAAGAGCGATTTTATCACCCCGCTTGATACGGCTTTTCTCGAAAATTTCATGAAACCACAATATACGTTGGGCAACCTGGCCATAAGTAACCGCAGGTTCATTATAATCGGAAAAAGCAGGCAAACTCCAGTTTTTTCGTATGCTCTCCTTGAGCATCTCCATAAAGTTTTCTTTAAGCATTGTATACCTCCATGCCGGATTTATTGCAAAAAATCGTCACTCTTAAAAGACACGCTAAAATTTAACAGTACTCCGGTTTTAAATTGATTATAAAAAAAAGGGATTATTTTTTTCCCGGAGGATGTTTAAATACATGTTTATCTCGATTGAATTTACATAGAAAGAAATACTTGATAAGCACATAAAATGCTCGGAAACCGTCTTTCCAGGTAATTTTCTTTCCTTCGCTGTATGTCCGGCCCCGGTAAGATATACTCACCTCATAAATCCGAAGATGTTTAATCCTCGAAAGTTTATAAGTTACTTCCGGTTCAAAACCAAAACGGTTTTCTTCAAGTCTAATCGACTTAATGACCGGGGCAAGGAACATTTTATAACAAGTTTCCATATCCGAAAGATTCAAATTACTTATCATATTTGAAAAGAGGGTAAGGATTTTGTTCCCGACTGAATGCCAAAAATATAAAACTCTTCGAGGCTCCGAGGTGATAAATCTTGATCCGAACACCGCATCTGCACTTCCGTCAAGAATAGGACTCAATAATTTTGGGTAGTCATGCGGATCATACTCCAGGTCTGCATCCTGGATAATAATAATATCACCCGTCGCTTCCTCGATTCCACGGCGTACACTAAATCCTTTCCCTTTATTTTTATCATTCTGAAAAAAACGAATGGAAGAATATTTCTCAATTAAACCTGAAATAATAGTAGAAGTATTATCACTAGAACAGTCATCAACAATCACCAATTCTTTTTCCAAAGCCAACGGAATCGCCAATACAGTTTCCACAAGTTTCTCGATAGTACGTTCTTCGTTGAATACCGGTATTACTACACTCAACGTTTTAAAATTTTTTACATCATCATTCATAAATTAATGCTCCCAATTATTCCTAAGATCACCGTTTAGCGGTTTATCTTTACCTAAATTATATACAAATATTCCTTTTTGATTAAAAACCAACCGATCATCCATCCGGTTCAAATATAGATTAAATCTTGCTAATTCCACATCGTCAAGACGTTTATAATCATTCTGGAGACGGTCAAACTCCGCCCGATTGAAGAGAAGATAATCAACGTGGTTCTTTTTTAATAAAGCTATAAATCCATCAAAAGTCGGGGATACGTTAAGATAATTCTTAAGTAATGAATAATCCATTCCCGAAGCTACCATATAAGGTCTTTGTAGATAATAATTCCGAGAATCTCCCTCTACCAAAATATTTGAACCAGGAGTAGTTTTCTTGTTAATATAATCGATAGCCGGATATGTAGGAAATACCGAAGCTTTATATTGTTCCATATTCATTTCCCCGGATAAAAGCGAATAGGAATGAACCATACGTTCTTGAAACGATATACCAATTATTATATTGATGGCAATTACAATAAAAAAAAGAGATTGAATCATTCTTTTTTGAATTGATTCCACAACCCATACCGGTAAAACTGCCAGAAAAATAAATGCAATATAAATAAATCGTATGCTCTCGGTAAAATATCCCCCAATCAAAACTGTTACAATTGCAAAAGCAAACCAATACCAATTTTCTTTTAATTTCTTTCGTAAAACCTTTAAGAGTAAAAATGGAGAAAAAACCAGGGCCAGGGGGCCTGCTGCCCCACCGAATCCCAATGTTCCGAATGAAATAGTATAAGGTAGTTTAAAAAATTCGATTACTGAATGGTACATTTTCCCAACGTCTTTTTTCATTAGTTCATACCGGGAAAGGTCCCAATCTAAAGTTTTGAAGTAATCCGGTAAAAACGGAAAAACCGGATTTCCAGCCAAAATATAATTCTTTACCATCAGTGGAAGTATTACAATTACACCAATAATTCCCATTTTTAGAAAGTTTTTCAACTCTATTTTTTTTTCTTTCAGAGTGAAAAAAAAAATAAATAAAACAATAGGAATGATTGCAAAGTATTTGACCCCTATTGAAAATCCCCAAAATAATCCCGTAATCATCCATTGCTTTTTTAAGAAAAAACGACACCCCAGGAAAATAAAGAAAGCACTAAATAAATCATTTTTCCCTGTAGAAAGCAAGAATATACTCATCGGCATCGAAAGTACAGCCAGTAAAAAAAAGGTAGTACTTTTTACTCCAAGATTATCTCGAACAAAATCCGCTATTGATAGTAAAAAAATAAAACCAATAAAAAAATGGAAAAGAGCCGGAACCAAATCCCCTGCAAATATTGCAGGTATCATGGATATTTCATAATATATCGATGTATTGGAAAATAAAAATCCCGGTGTAGCAATAAAACCTCCGTGCTGAATGTAAAGGTTAGGAATCCCAAGATGGTAAACAAGTACATCATAGAAAGACGGAGGGAGTGTTGCAAAGATCAAAGGAATCAAAAATAATGAATAATCCCAGATCGAATAATGGAAAAAAGATTTGATGACTTTTTGAAACAAGGTTTTATTATATTTGACTGTAATAAATATAAAAAAAATCGGGATGCTCATAAATAGAATAATAAAAAATGCATTTAAAAGTTGTAAACTGCCTAACAGAAAAAAGAGAAAAGTAGAAATTATAATTCCTATTCCCAAAATAGTAGGAAGATCAAAAGCCTCGGAATTAGATTTAATTAAAATTACACCTACAAATCCGTATAAGAAAATCACGCATAATAAAATTAATGCTTTAAGAATCGAAAAAACCACAACCCCCGGATAACCTGATGAAATGAATAAAAAAAGCCCCACTAAAATAATTATACTTGTAAAAATATAGGAGATTACTTTGTTTTCTTTCTGTAATATATCAATCATATCATTTCCGTGGTCACTCTTTGATCACTAATTAACCATACCGAAAAGTTGAAATCGCTGAAACTTAATTATACATCATATTTAATAAAAATTAAAAGATAAAACTATTTCAAATTACATAAAAATCTGGTAAAATAATAACAAACAAGGTTTTGACCGAAATCGGTCATACCGATCCATTTAAACCATAAAACCACTGGAGGTCATTAATGAATTTTAAAAAAAAATTACTGTACGTGATCGGAATCGTTCTAATGTTTTCTCCCGGGTTATATTCCGAAACCGTTCAGCAAACGGCAGCGCATGCCAGGGAAAAATCCCCTACAATATGGGATTTCCTGGTGAGGCCTGCATTTGCTACTAAGTTCGGAGTAATGCTATTATTAGGAATAATAGCCCTGGTATTACTGAAAACAAAAAAGATGAACAAGGGAATAAAAATTGGGCTTCTGTTAATAACCACCTTTCTTTTCGGAATAGCCGGGAATTTTACCCGCTACTTCATGATGCATCCCTCCCCGATCTGTGCAGGAACCAAATCCATTTTATACGGATTTGGAATGCCATTAATTATCACCTTAGCCGTAATCTTCCTGTTAACGTTAATCGGTCCGAAACTTTTCTGTGGATGGGTTTGCCCTGTTGGAGCCATCCAGGAATTAATCGCTATGTTGGCTGACAAATTAGGAATTAAACGAGGAAAAACATCCTTTACAGCGGCCCATACCGTTAGGGTGTTTATCTTCATCTTGTTTATTTTTCTAAGTGCAACCAAAATACTGAGTAATGCTCTGGATGGGACTGTATATGCCATATCTTTATATGATTACATCAATCCTTTTCATGGACTCGAATTTGGCACCAATGATAATCTTATCGATTACCTGGTTCACTATCTCCCCTTTGCTTTGACCGTAATCTTTGCATTTAAATATTACAGGTCTTTCTGTCATTTCGTCTGCCCAATCGGGTTATATACTCATTGGTTGGAACAGGTTTCTTTGTTTCGAATCCGGTTTAAAAAAGAAAAATGTAATGATTGTGGTATATGCACAACCGACACCCCATGCACTGCAATACCGGAAATCATGAAAGGTTCCACTCTTCGCCCCGATTGTTTTGCTTGTAATGAATGCATCGCAAAATGCGGACAACAAGCATTCGGTATCGGGTGTAAACGGTAAATAAGGTAAGTTCAATGAGTAAAACGCAACCTGGGACCCCATAATTTAATACTACTGGGTTTAATTTTACTCCAATCAATATCAAGAAATCAATTTATAATGA
>JAKAGC010000254.1 GCA_021817755.1 Acidobacteriota bacterium
TGTCCTGTAATGGCTGTTCGACAGATGAGAGTCTATACCCTCTCCGGTGCAGCGATTCACCTGAAGTATCGAAGCTTACAATGGCACGATCTTCATCGATATTTAAATTTAAGCGAATCTGCGGATTTTGTGTATCGATATCGGGACGTTTACCGAATTTATTACGGAACCGGTCAACAATTGCATCTTTAAGACGGAGTGCCGCAAAACGGGAGTGATTTATCCGGCTATTGGAAACGTTGGATTCGATAGCAAATGTGGTGAATACAGACAATATCTCTTCCCATGGGAACTGATACGCATTTTTATATAACACATCTTCATTGGGGCAATTAAAATGAAATAACGGAGCAAGGACTCGAATAATAGTTCTGGCACAATAATTAATCCTGTACAATGTAGGGGTATCAGCCTCAAAATGTACACCACAATAGGATTGGGTGCAGGCAGATGCACCCAATTCTATGAGTTCTTCAAGAGCAATAGGCTCCAAACGCCTTTGAACCTGAGCAAAATATTTATTATTACGGTTATAATCAAATAACATGGGCTAGAATTTGGAATCGATCGATCATCTTATAGTCGACTTATTTACAACATCCATCAGTACGTCGACAGCTTCTTCAATTTCGATATCTCTTTTAATACCCTTGAACCATTCATCCTGTATTTCTTTGGCAATTTTATCGAGGCTGGAAGCATCTTTTTTTGAATTTTCGGAAGTTGGAGAGATTGAATAAACAGTGGTATCTCTTCTGGTTTTTTCAAGTTTTTCAGCTTCAAGATTTATTTGCTTATCCTGTTTCTGGGCATCATCGAATTGAAGACTTTGAAGAGTATTATCCCTGGTTTGTTTAACATTCTTAATATAATCATCGATTGCTTGAAAAGCAATAGATGATTTCACGCGGTTCTGACTATTAAGAACAATTTGAGGTGAAAGCAACGACTGGGAGGTCCATTTTTGATATTGGGCGGGAGGAATGGAATTCCATTTCAATGAATGATCAAGATATTTTTCACCAATCTTCAGTGAATCGAAACGATCGGGCAACAGAATATCAGGTGTAACACCCTTGGTCTGGATAGATGAACCAGTGATACGGTAAAATTGTTGAATAGTAATGGTTAATGCACCAAGCCCCATATCTTTATCCTCATTGGAATCAAGAAATTGATCGAGATTAACCATAGCCTGAACAGTACCTTTTCCATAAGTATTACTACCAACGATTATGGCCCTGTTATAATCCTGGAGAGCAGCGGACAAAATTTCGGAAGCAGATGCACTGAGCTGGTTCACCATGATGACTAATGGTCCACTATATGTAATATCGGGATTCAAATCATCAAGCTTATCAATTTTTTCTTTTTTATTTTTAACCTGAACGATTGGACCTTTTGAAATAAAAAGACCGGACATACGGACAGCATCGTTTAAGGCACCTCCGCCATTGTTTCTTAAATCAAGAATTACTCCGCTAACATTCTGAGCTTTCAATTTTTCGAGTTCTTTTCTAACATCATCGGAAGAATTTCTTCCACCGGCTGTTCTAAAATCGTCATAAAATCCGGGGAGATAAATATACCCGATTTTTTTTTGAGATTTAATATCGGTCAATATAGCGGATTTGGCAAAAGTTTCTTCAAGGACAATCACGTCCCGTATAATTGGGACTTCGACAATAACACCGTCAGGTTTTTTTATAGTTAAGCGTACGAGAGTACCTTTTTTCCCACGAATGAGCTTTACAGCATCTGCGGAGCGAATTCCAATGATATCGACAGGTTCATCATTCCCCTGTGCGACTTTTATAATATAATCACCAGGCTGGATTTTTTTTTGCCTCCAGGCCGGGCTTCCGGGTACGATACTGGAAATCTTGACATATTCATTTTCATCTTGCAAGGTTGCACCGATACCTTCAAAAGAACCGGACATCTGCATATCAAATGTTTCCTTATCAACAGGAGGAAAATAAATGGAATGAGGATCGAATACCTGGATGATGGAATTAAAAAACCTTGAGATAGAATCTTTCTGATTCGATTGAAGCATCCGGTTGAATATAGATTTAAAATTCTTGGATACTGCTTGTCTGGCATTTTCTTCCATTTGAGCAGGCGTGGATTTCTTATCTTTCTTATTGTCTTCTACTAGATCTATATACCGCACGAGTACATAGTATTTTAAAACTTTTCTCCAATAATCTTTTAATTCTTCTTGATTTGAAAAATAATCGCGCTTTTTAGAATCAAATTCCAGTGATTCGTTTTTTGTAAAATCAAAAGGTTTGGATAAAATTTCGGGATATATAGAGACAACATAATGGATTCTCTGATCCATGATGTTGGCGGCAGTTTTCATTAATTCAAGATTTCCGGATTCAAATTCATCATCTATGGAATTTTTATATTTACGAAGAGCGTCAACATCGGTTTTTAGTAAAAAGCGTTTCCCATAATCAAGATTATTCAAAAATTCAACAAACGCTTTTTCAGAAAAGCTGTCATCAATATTTTTATTGCTATAATGCCATCGTTGCAGTCCAGTGTAAATAATCTGGGATAGAGTTCTTTCACGGGATATATTCTCGCCCCAATGGAAATTTGCAGACAGCCAGATTAGACTAACGATTAAGACTAAAATAGCAGTAATCTTTATTTTCATTTTACCTCCTTCGGTTATCCATTCATTCATCAGAAAATCCATATACTTTTTTTTGTTAAATTTCATCCGGTAATTGTACCAGAACTTTATAGGAATGTACAGATTCGGATGTAGAGAAATTAAATTAGCGGGTTATAACAGGGCTTCCCCATTGGATTAGACGTGATGAAATAAAATCTATGATATATTTATGCTCTGCCTTTCCTGTACCTTCAATTTTCATGGGTTCACCAAACTCCATAAAAATAGTTTTTTTCCGGTGAATGGGACCAAAACCTTTAATAATTTTACTTTCTCCCCAGAAATCAGTTTTAATGGCAGCAGGAATAACAAGAGCTCCGGATTTCTGTGCTAATTTGATTCCCATAGAATTGAATTTTTCAGGATCAAATGTAGTAATACGGGTACTCTGGGGGAAGATTACCAATGAAATACCTTTCCGGATCAATTCTTCTCCTTTACTCAAAACAATCTTAAAATCTTCCCTGGGATTTGTACGGCTCACGACAATGGGATCCCTGGACCGCATGATGGGTCCAAAAACGGGACCTTTTACAAGACTATCTTTTACAACAAAAGTTAAATTTCGATGAGATCCAATAATGCAGGGGAATATGAGAGTTTCAAGAGTACTCATATGATTACTGACAATAATAGCAGGCTCATTTGATTTAATAAGATTTTCCAATCCTGTGATATGAAAACGTCCACCACATCTTTCGATATCTACCAGAATGCGATACGAAGATTTAATCCATTCTTCATTGGTATATATACCTTTTACTGCCATGTGATTACTTTCAAAAACAGTACCGGCAAAAACAAAATAAAAAAACCACCTGGAATTGAGAAAAATACGATCCATTTTGTATCGTGGAATGTTATCAGGTGTAACATATGAATTCTGACTGAACAGACTACGTATTTGGTTTATATCAAATGTTTTAAACATGATAATGTATTATAGCCTTTTTAAAGTGTGATGTCAATGCATTTTAGGATGAACAAAGGTTCTTATAAATGTTCTCTAAAAAAAAAGTGGTTATGAATTTATTACCAGGGGTAGAAGAATTCCATCATTATCCAATGAAATGGAAATGCTAGTATGAGACTCGATTTCAGATTCAATCTTTTTCCTTAATTTCTTTGACTTTTGTTTCAAAGTGTACAAGGGAATATAGGGAGATTTAAGCAATCCGTCTATAAACAAAGATTCGGGGTGATAAAAAGGAGTCCATACTGATTTATCCTCACCACTAATCTTATTAGCCTTGTTGATTTTAAACATTTTAGAAAATGCAATTTTCGCCCCTCTTAAGGTCGGGTAAACCTGATCCACCTTTTTTTCATTTCCATGTATTGCAATTAAGCGAAACCCATGGGTTTCGTGGATAATAATTACATAATTCAAAAAATAAAAGATAGAATTCACAAGGCTTGAAATTTTCTTATCGCTGAAAGTTGAGGTTTTATGACGCTGCATAGTAGTAATATTTTATAAATGAAAAATGGATTTTTTTTTCTGAAGGAGCAAAAGAATCTATAAATAATTCTCGATAAAAATTGTGAAAAAAGATTATTCCTTTCGTGTAATTATTCACTACAGAAATAATTCCGGTATAAAATCGGTAAGTCGAACTCAGATGAATCATAGCATTAATGCCGATTTTTACATTTCTCAAAAAGCTGTAAATTCCTGTTGACAAACTTTTTTTCTTTTCATATAATGGTTTAAAAGTATCTGTAACATTAAGATTATTACATTTATAACAGAAAATGAGTACGAACAAAGCATTTAAAAATGGATTTAGAAAAATCCATTTTTCCGATATTTGCCAGGTGAAAATTCGGTATTCTATAATCATAATTGCATTTTACACGATAAAATTTTCTATGTCAAGACCTAATAAAAACAAATTTGTTGCCTCTTATTCTCTTTATTAGAAAGCCGTGGAAACGATTAGCATAAAAAATGTCGATTGGAAGCGAAATTGCCGGATTTATGTGCATGGGGACTAATTTAAATATGGGTGAAAATTTTTTGATTAAAACATTGAAGCTCCAATCTATTTATTATTATCACCCAAAAAACTATGGGAGAAAATGTTTTTATAAAAATGAGGAATTTAAGAAATGTTTTTTTACAAAAAATACCGCTATAATACGTTTATTCATTTGGAATATGCAACTGGATAAACTGAATACTGATTATTTGAATCAAAAGAGATATCCTATTATTTAATATGGTTTATCCGTTTAAATTCGGGTATTATACATTTTTACCTGTGTTTACTGGAGTATCCCAGGTAAAATAGATATTTCAACAGGAATAAAAAAAAATAAACTAAGGATGTGACAAACAAATGATTGAAAAAAGTGATTTCGGAGCGCGATTAAAAAAAATCCGCGAATCCCTCAATTTAAAGCAAAAAGATTTCGCTCATAAGCTTGAGATTTCATCCCCTGCATACTCAGAAATCGAAGCCGGAAAATATAAACCGGGCATGGATTTTCTGGAAAAACTGCTTGAGCACTACGGAGTAAATCCCTACTTTATATTGTTGGGACTTGGAGATATGTTTATCTTACTTGAAGATTTAAAAAAAAATTTCCCGGTTAATTTTTTTGTAAAAGATCAAGACAGTAGGGAGTTTTTCTGGTATTTTGAAAAATCCTCTATAGTACGTTACTTCATGATGGGACATTTTAAAACACTACTATTAAAGGAGTATGACTTAATCATCAAAGAAGTAGGATCACCATGCCCCACGGAGCCATCACCAGTGGATACATTCGATTTAAATACTTCACAAGCTTAAAAATTGATATTCATGGCATAAATATAAGTCTGAATATGTGATAATTAGATGGGTGGGTATTGGAGTCAGAGATCGAAGGATTCACCTATATCTCCTATCCTTCGATCAAACCACTTCGATTCAGGGCTATAGAAGGGGCTCCATTCGGGATTAACGCCCTCCCTCCAGGCTTTATATCGATACATTCGAGTAAAGGCAATTTTTGCACCCTTAAATGTTCTATAATTCTGGTCGGCTAAAACATGCCCTCTGTGAAGAGCGACTAATCTAAAATGTTCGGGGTATTTCAATATAAAAACACATTCGATAAAATAATAAATGGAATTGACCAGAAGCGAAACAGAAGGTTTGATTTCGTCTTTGTTCATCTTAAATAAAGAACTCGATTCAAAATTATTCATTTTTACCTCACTATCCAGGTGAAAGGAAGAGCACAAATCATAAATTATTTTCATTTCTTGATCATTTTAATGCAAATATAAGGTAATTTCAAGGGTTACAGAATGCATATTGTAAGTAATTTGGTATCATTACAAGCTTTAATATTTCATAATGTTCGCAAATTTGCAGTCAAGAGCAATGTATCTGGAAAGCCATTGTTTTATGCTTAAATTAGACGAAGGAGATATTTTAATTATCAGCAGCATATACATCATTACCTTACTATTTTTTTCATTCGGAATTGTTCGATTTTTTTTTTTTTTCATCTTTAAATT
>JAKAGC010000255.1 GCA_021817755.1 Acidobacteriota bacterium
TTAACTGATTCCAATAAAGATTATGAAGAAAAGGATGAAATAGTGGAATCTTCTCCATCAGAAAATGAAAAAGAAATAAAACTCGACCCGAATGATCCTGACCTACCCTGGGAGCTTCGGTAGAAGAGATATCCAATGAGTAGTTATAGGAATTGAAAGAGGTATACACCGTCGAATTTTTAAATGGAAGGAAGAGTTAGAACAAGGAACAAAGTATGAAATATAGATTTATTTTTAGAGCCCAGAAGATATTCATTGGTGAGATAGGAAAGATATTAATCTTGAAAATGAAATTAGGCAGTTTGTTTTTAACTTTTATTGAGTTTTGGGAAAAGAATACGCGTTAGATGTTCTCAACATTTAGCATAGATTTAATGCCTTAAATACGATTTGAATTATGGTTTCTTTAAAAAATGATCGACTTCTCGTCTAATACTTTTGGCAGCAGCTTTTATTCCATTTGAAATATCGATATGTACTATCCCAGAAATATCGGAAGGTAATTCATTCTCTCCTTTATATAGAAGAATTATTCTTTTATTATTTTCTCTCCTTCCAAGTTTTCCAAGAAAATATCCCATTTCAAAAATTACATTTTGCCGGGAACGTCTTTTCTCATCATCAGTACCGGCTTTATATCCAACATCATCAGGGGTAAGAAGTACAAAAACCAAATCTGTATCGCTTGCTTCCTCTTCAAATTTCTCGATGATTGTGCGTCCTAGATTGGGCTGGTTACGAAGAACGATCGGTTTAGGGAAATGAAGAGAATTTTGAATAAATTTTTCTAATTTCAATAATAAAATTTCATCGTGCCCATGAACGATAAATGATTTTGGTTTATTCCTTTTTTTACATATATAGTCTATCACAAAATCATGTTCTTTAACAGTTCTGCTGACAAATCCGTCACAGTAATGTTGAAAAAAATCTCTGATTTCATTATCGTTAATTGATGTATAAGCTATAAGCCTTATTTTCGTGTAATTCATAATTATCCAATTTGCCAAAACCTTACCCGAACGATATCCTCCCTGGGTTGCACTAAGTTCATCTGCTGTAAGAATTGCATTTTCTCCAACTGGAAATCTTATATCGAGAATAACCGTATCAAATCTTTGGGTTTTAATCTTTACTTGAGCTTCTCCTATAGTTCTAACTACCAATGCCTTTATTCCTACTGTATTAAGCTCTTCCATAATGCGAGTAGACCAGTAAACGTCATCTTCTACTATCAGAATTTTTTTTGAATTTTTTTTCCCCATATTTCCTCTCATTACTATTATGAGTTAAATTATAGTTCATGCATAAATAACCCTTTTTGGATTGCATGATGGATATCTTCGATTCGTACAGGTTTATTGATAAATCCTACCGGCGCTGTACTCTCAGCTTCTTGTCTAATTTTACCATCTGTATATGCAGTTAGATAAATCACAGGGACATCCATAAACCGGTTGATTTCTTTGTAAGCTTCTATCCCGGTCATGTCGTTTTTTAGCTTAATATCCATGAGGATAATATCCGGTTTTTTTTCTCTGGCGCTTTTAATGGCAGATTCACCCGTGTTACACACATCAAGTATATTGTAACCGATATCGGTTAAGCCTTCTCTGTAATTTTCTCCGAGTATCGCTTCATCTTCCACTATTAATATGGATATTTTTTTCTTTCTCATAATCTCTCAGTTATTCAACTAAATGGGAAAAGTAATAGTAATCTTTGTACCCCGGGAACGTTCAACTCTGAAAGTTCCATTAATCTGCTGCACCTGTAGACGGACAAGCTTTATCCCAAGAGAATCTGATGTATTAAAATTGATTTCCCTGGGGAGTCCTTTTCCATTATCGGCTACGATCAATGTTACATTGGTTTCACCCTTTGATGTAAAAGTAATACAAATAATATTCCCTCGGCTCTCTTTTTGCTGCAAATCTGAGGAGAAAGCATACTTAAATGAATTGGTAACCAATTCATTAATAATAAGACCGCAGGGAATGGCTTTATCGATTCCCATAGAAATGTTTTCAATATTTATCTCCATTGAAATTCTGTTTTTCTGAGTTTCATAAGACCGGAATAAATGGTTTACCAGATCATTCACATATTTTTGAAAATTAATTTCCGAAAGATCTTGGGATCGATATAAACGATCATGGACCATTGCCATTAAATGGAGTCGATCCTGGGCTGTTTGAAATTGGTATTTGATATCAGATTCCAAAATTCGTCGACTCTGAAGGTCCAGAAGTGAAGAAATAAAGCTGAAGTTGTTTTTGACTCGATGGTTAATCTCATTTAACATTACTTCCTTTCTTTTTTCATCCCGTTTGCGTTCAATTGCCATGGCAATCTGTGTGGAAACAAATTCCAGGATATTCTTATTATCTTCGTTAAATATCTGGCCTTCATCATAGATTTGAACAGCGAGAACTCCGATTGTTCTTTCTTTTGTTTTTAGAGGAACACCTATCCAGTAATAAGGTAATGGGCCTATTATCTCTACCTCTTTTTGAGATTCCAGATCAATGATATCTTTTTTTAAAGCAAGAATCGGTTTTCCTGTATTGATGACATATTCGGTCATTCCTTTTCGTTTTCTTCGAGATTTTGGGGTCTCTTCTTTATCATCGACGAAATATGGAAAACTGACTAACTCGGTTTTATCATCATAAAGAGCGATATAAAAATTTTGAGCCGGGATTAATTCTTTTATAATTTCATGTATTGTTTTATATAGATCTTCCAAATTCTCTGAAGTACTAGCATTTTCAGAAATGCGATAGATGGATTCTCTAACTTTTTCTAATCGTTTTTGTTTGGTAATATCTACAAAAGACGCCATAGTACCTATTGTTTTACCGATTTTATCACGAACCAGACTGGCGGATAACTGAACATCGAAATATGTGCCATCTTGCTTTTTGGCTTTAAATTCCCCGATATAGTTTTCCCCTTTCTTTAATTTTTCTGAAACAATTTCAAGATCATCTTCATTATTGAAAAAATCTGCAACATATTTACCCAAGATTTCATCTTTATTGGAATACCCCCATATACTCAAAAAGGATTGGTTAACATAATGAATTTTTCCTTCCATATCAGCAAAAACTATAGCATTGATAGAAGATTCAAGGGCATAATCTTTTCGCATACGATCGATATTGAACTGGTAGTCTCTTACTGCCAGGGCCATACGTTCTGCAACTTGTCGGGCGATATCTTTTTTTGGGGAATCATAATGACCGATTTCATATTTAAATAATGTCAAACTGCCGACACATTTGTTTTGAAAAAATAGGGGTTCGATACAATAGGAACCGATTTTCATAAGAGCCATTGCGGATTCTTTATCCAGAGTATGGATAAATTTTTTAATCCCCGGATCATTCATGGCATTGTTATCACATTCACTTTTTCCACGTAAGATGACACGAATAGAGGGTAAATCGTGTTCTGATAAGGGGACTTCATTGGGTGCGGCTTCATAATAATCACCTTTTCCAATAGGAATTAATCGAGCTATATTTAACGATTTATCCCGGAAGCGGATGTGGAGGTCATCGCTTTGAGTCAATCGGTATACTTCGTCAACAAGTGTTTGGAGTGTGTCTTCCGGGGTTTTTTTTTGGCTCAACATATGATCGAGGGTGGACATCATTTTTTCTACTTCCGGATCTCCTTCCACTTTTGACACGGTTTCGAAAGCTTTTAGTGCTTCTGCCGCATAATCGCGTAAAAGATCCACTTTATCTTCACTGCATGGTCTACCACCTAGTGCGCCATTGACGGAAATTAAACCAACTAATCGTTCGCCTCTCATTAAGGGCCAGTGGATAAATTTCCCCATTTTTTCACTTGTGTGGATGGGATCAGCGTAATCCTCTTTTTCGTGTAATTGTCCGATGTAATGTTTTTTGAAATAATTAATCGATTTTACGATCACTTTATAATTAACAATGCTTATGTTAATTGGATTTCTTGCATCTTTTTCGTTGTATCCTTCACAGCCCACGAGCGATAAATTTTCCCCCTTGGAATCCGCTTTATAAATTCTGACTCTGTCGAAACCGTCTTCTCGTTCATGAAGACCTTGTGCAATATATTCCATTCGTTCTTCCAAGGGCATAGTTATTAATCGGACGCTATCGGTGAGATCTTGGGCGGATTCGAGAACTGCAATGGGTTTTCCATCCTCTAATAGGATGGGGTCTCCATTTTCATCAGGCATGGGTTGAGTCCATGAATAAATCCATTTCAGTGAATTACCGAGTTCTCGAAAGGGGTGCAAGTAAATCCGTTCATGACTTTTCCCATCACAGAATGTTTTTTGAACAGTACATCCTCTGCATGGGCCAACGTTTTGTTCTCCTAGGAAGGCCATTGCACATGATCCTCTGGGTAAATCATTCATTTTTTGAAACCGTTTATTTGCAGCGTTCATGTACCAAACTTTAAAACCACGATCCACAAGGGTAATCATGATATCCAATTGGGTGAGAAGAGAGGGGACATTTTGCCGGGCTTCGTAAAACTGACTAACTCTCTCCTTTAATTCAGAGAGTTGTGTTATTTCAGAGATAAAATCTTTAACTTTCCCGGCATCATTCATGCCACTTCGATACATGTAACGGTATGCACCCGCTTTATAGGCAAAAGATTTATAATTTTCGAGTGCTGCAGGATTATCGGCCGGGATATTGGTGAAAATGATCGGAAATATTTTAAATGAATACCGGCATATTTCTTCTGTAGTATTGATACCATCTATCCCACCTTTGGCCAATTTGTGGTCGATGACGGCCACATCGAAGAAACCGGGGTTTATTTTTACCAATTCCACTGCTTCCTCTCCTGTCTCGACTCCTTTCACATTTTCTTCTTTAAAGCCCTGAGTTATCAAATTTTTTACAAGGTTATCCTTATTAATTCGATTGTCATCCACAACCAGGATTTTTATGTTCTCCATCTAAAATCTCCCTCCTTATTTACTTATAGGAATGATTATTTCAAAGCTAGTACCTACCCATAGAATGCTTTTTAACACTCTAATCGATCCCTCGAATTGTTTTATGATATCCCGGCAAATCACCAGCCCCATTCCACAACCGTTTTCTTTAGTAGTATATCCCTCCTCGAAAATTTTTTCAAAGGTATGAGCATGAATGCCGGGACCGGTATCATGGATGAGTATTTGTAATTTTTTCCCAGCGACAAAATCGAGTCGTGAGAATTCGATGGTTACACATCCTTTCTTCCTGGAAAAATGAAAGCGTCGAGTCTGCTGGACGGCATTGAGAATAAGATTGTAAATGACCTGTTCCAGGCTGGCTTTTTTTATGGACATATTGTTGAGGGAGTCTTCTTTTAAAGGTAAAACTTTCACAGTGATATTGAAGGGTTTGGCTTCGCTATCTTCGATTCGCTGGGCAACTTCTTTTACCAGCTCGAATAAATCGACGTTGGTATCTGTTCCTAAAAGTTTCATAGACATTTTTCGGAAGGTATCCACAATAGCGGAGGAACGCTTTGCATCGCTTAATAGTGTATCCAGGTGGTTTCTAATTTTGTCGATGTCTTCTTTTCCCAAGTGGTTTTTCATCTCGATGATGTTATAAAGAGCGCGTATACTAAATTCGGACAAGAGGGCATTTTTAAGATCATGGGCCATGCTTCCGTATGTTTTTCCAGCAAGAATAAAGGGCATTTCCTCTTTCCATACCTGCCGCAACCTTTTTATTTCGAGGACATACCCGATTTCCCTAGCTGCGGCATTAACTTTGTAATGATCTTTATCGCAGAATCTCCGTGTACTTGAGTGAAAGGCAAAAAGAGCAAATCGCCATTCATCCGTAACTTCTACCGGATATGCAATACATGATTCATATCCGATGGCTTGGTGAAGCCAGCGGTGTTTTTGATGACGGGGTGTACGACTTATACTTTCTTCTATAATTACTTCTCGGTTCACAGCGACATCTTTCACCGGACTATAACGGAATTTATGCATAAGATTATCGATATTTTCATCGATATCACCAGACAATTCAACAATTTTTACTTTAAATCTTGTAGGATGAAGTTTAAATAGTATTATGGATTCAGCACTTATTTCGGATTTCAGTTCATGGATAACTGTATATATAGAGCGATCAATATTATCTATTTTAAATGGTTCCGGTAGAGTT
>JAKAGC010000256.1 GCA_021817755.1 Acidobacteriota bacterium
TGGCGTTGTATTCTATTCCGCGATTGTATTATCGGATTTTAAAGCCCTCGTCATGTAACTATTGAGTAAGGTTGTTTCAGACATCAATTCATTTATAGACCAAAATAACTTTAAATCCGGTACACGCCCTGCACGAAACTCTTTTTTTATCATTACAAGAGTATCTCTGGACTGATCGAATGCATTGGAAAGATGTTTGAAGTACCCGGCAAGATCCCCATTTGAAATATAAGAAGCAAATTGCTTGTAAATAACATCATTCACAACCATTCCTTTAACCACATTTGCAGGGTCCTTGATACCCATACTCTTTAATTGAAGCGACTGATCTTTTGCCCTATTCGCTATTCGGATGGACAATGAGCATGCTTTTTTCCCTTCGCTGAGGCTTAAAATAGCATTATCCGCATGATGGATGAGTTCTTTATAATCGAGCTGTTGATTATCCATCAACTCGATGCGCTGCAATAACACAAGAACTTCCGAATAAGCCTTACTTAATGATGATGAACATTGTCCCGCATAATAATTTATCTGTGAGTCCTTATATTCGGTTTCATCCGCGGAAACAGGTAAATTACCTGCGTTTAAAAAGGGCATTGAAATCAAGAAGATCAAAACAGCCATTAAGACTATTCTCAACCGGGGATGATTTTTCCTATCATAATTATTCATTTTTTACTCTCCTATTATAATTAATGGATATAGTAAGGAATTCGTGGATTTAAAATTCCTTTGTACGGTTTTTAGGAACAGTGATTTAAATAAAGTAGGAATGGGACTATTGATAAAAATATAAACCGCGTTGTAAAAAAGTGGAAAGATCAAATTTTTAACATTTAAATTCCATGCCCTACATATTGTAAAATTTATATTTCCCATCAACGTAATAACATTTTTTTTAATATATACGCTTGACAAATCTATTTTTTTTATATACCATAGTGCCATGCATGAAATAATATTGGATTTGATGTTATTAAAGTTTGCAACGACGTGCCTCTCGGGAGGAAACATACACTCTTTTCCTTTAAAATCATGCATCAGACAAGCAAACTCTTTTGAATCCATGGCGCAATTATTATACAAACAGCACAGTAAGAAGTCAAGATTAATTTCCACTTTTTGCGCATTTATACACATCAAATTCTATTGTTATGCACACCTATTTAAGTACCAAGACCTTCATGTTATCCCCAAACAAATATTAATGATTTACCATCATTTGCATCCGTTAAAGACTTTGGATGCGAAGGGCACCTCATAAAAAAAATGGATTTCCTCCTTTATAAATCTATTCATCGGTAAAAGAGGTGCCCTTCTTTTTTTCCTTGTCCATCCAGCGGAAGCTCAAATTATTAACATCAAAAAAGTTCAATAATGAGAGAGTTGAATTTTATGAATAAAATGAAAAAACTCCCTGTACGAGACGGGGAGTGTTGGTCTTACAATTTGTGAATCCAGGGGGAGTACTGTTTTAAGTACTCCCCCCTCATTCACGAATATTTTTAATAATCGGTTACAGGTACGAAACCGATTTCATTAATCATTTCCTGTCCCTTTTTGGTCAGGTAAAGGTTAATGAATCTGAAGAGGTGAGTTCCCAATGCCGGGTAATCTTTGGTTACCATATAAAGAGGTCTTGCGATAGGATAAGATCCGTTTTTGGCTGTGGCCGGAGTCGGATAGACACCATTTACTTCCAAAGCTTTGACAGTGTTATCGATGAAACCGATTCCAACATAACCGATTGCACCTTGAGTGGATTGAACACGCCCGCGGATTGCGCCGTTGCTTCCAACATATTCGCAATTCTTTGCAATCTTTTCGCCTTTCAAGACTCTTGTTTCAAAAGTTTCATAAGTTCCGCTGTTTGTATCGCGGCTGATGATAATAATCGGAGTACTCGGTCCCCCTACTTCTTTCCAGTTCTTAATTTTTCCAAGATATATACTTTTTACCTGTTGCATGGTTAATCCCTTAACAGGGTTAGAAGGATGAACGACAACAGCGATACCATCAAAAGCTACTACATGGGTCACCGGAAGGATTTCACTGTGTACAGCCGCTTCATATTCATTCTGTTTCATAAGCCGGGACATCGTGGCAATTTGGCAAGAACCGTTAATCAAACTTTTGGCACCATTACCGCTACCCGATTCGGATACGGTGATATTAACGCCAGGGTTACTTTTCATATAGTATTCGGCAAACGCTTTCGCAATAGGACCTACGGTAGTAGAACCATCGATTACGATTTTTTCAGCGCCCATGACTGGAGTTACTGCCAGCATCAGGGCCATACATATTATCATGATAAAGGTTTTCATTGTTTTTCTCCTTTAATTGGTTTTATACGTTATTAAAACTGGTAGTAGAAGGTTACGTTAAACTGTGAGAAATCTTTGGGTTTAACACCTGAAGCATTTTCTTTATAAGATACCAGTTTTAAATTGGGCATGATCTGGAATTTCGGATGAATATTCCAACCGATACCGGTGATCAATACATTCGTCTTAAATCCTTTCTGGATTAAGAAAAATCTGTCATTACCATTGATCTGAGGATCGCCGGCGATATCGTAACGAAGAATCGCTTCTACAGATTTACTGAATTTTCCAACAGCGAAACCGGAAAATACTTTAAACTTAACATCATCTTTACCCGTTTCTTTAATCGTTTCAAAGCCATAGTTCAGACCAACACGGCCCCAATCCGCTTGATAACCTGCGAAAGCCTGCAACAGAGATGATTTTTTTACAGCAGAAATCTTGACATAGTCGCCGCTTACTTCAAGCATGATATTTGCATTGGGATTGAATGTAAGGCGTCCGGAGATTTCTTTGTATTTATCGATTTCATCCTTTTCACCCGAATTGTTCCCGAACATCAAACCGTAATTGAATTTCTTGTTTGCATCAAAACTACCTTTCAAAGATAGACCGAAATCCCTGGAAGATCTGTTTTTATAGAGATCGAAAGCCGTTTTTTCAAGGTGACGGTATCCATAAAATTTCTCGATATTGGACCAGGCCAAACTTTCCTGAATACCCAATGTAAGAGAGTGCAAAGGTAAAAATTGATAAGTTACATAGGCATCCTTAATATAAGGAGTAATGTTCAGTGCAGAAGATCCGAATTTACCATCATTACTCATTTCAAGACGGGCACGCGCTTTAATCTTATCGGAAATATCCGAATCATAAGTAAGATATACACGTCTGATCCAGAAACCATTCAGTTTTTCCTGACTTTCCGTATTACTTTTAATAATATAATAATAGTCGCCGAAGATATAAGCAGAAAATGCTGCTTTTAGATTAACTGTTCCGATTCCCATCAGAACCAGCCCTAACAAAATATACACACTAACTTTTTTGATCATATGTCCTCCAATAATTTTTATATTGTTTATCCAGGTTATAGAATACTAATGTCCAGTGAATAAGAGATGAACAAAGTGTTAATTTCGTGCGAAGATGTGAAGAATTGGAAAGAAAAAAGAGGAAAGGAGTTTTATTTTTCATGTTATCAGATATTAATCGGATAAAAGCCGGATTCGAGCAAACATGTAATCCAGGCTGTCTTCCTTTAGAATGACTTTATAATAAGGACTGCCTTCGAGAGGTTCCAGAACATACCCATTGAAATCGAAATACTTCTGAGAAATATTTTTATCGAACCAATATACAAGCCGGATATTGCCTTCATAAATTTCCAACGCCGTAATTCCACTTTTTCCGATCGCACAACCCGCGTTAAATAAACATGGAACCAGCGGTTCTGAATTGGAATTGTAAAGGGTACTGATTAAATCTTCCTCTTCCCGCTTCTGGATAATATAACGCAGCTCTTCTTTATATTTAAGTATCCGTCGTTCCAGGTATTGTCTTCTCTGACTATCCGCAGTAGGGTATTCACGGCATAAGTTTTCAATTCTAAATTTTAGTGTTTCTTTTTTCGATAATGATTCAAATAATGGGCGGTGCGTATGACCGATAAACGTCATTATTTTTTTCCTGCGGGAAAATTCATATACCCTTTTTTCAATATTGAATTTCTTTCGTTTGTTTTGTGCCACAGAATAATTTTTAATTCGTAGCGTATTGGCGAAAAATCGTAAGATAATATTAATAAGCCGATGTCCGATTTTAAAAAAGAAGCGCCCCACCTGATGCCCATGAAAAATAAAAATATGGTGGTTATTATACTGAAGTTTTACCGCTTCAAAAATTGGTATATCTTTCGGTAGTTTGCGAACTTCGGAAAGTTCAAGGTCATGATTTCCAAATATTTTATATAGAGCCCCTCTATCGTAAAAACGCTTAAATATAATATACAAATCCTTCCATCGACGGTAAACGGCTTTCAATGAAAACCGGTGAAGTTCATCCACATCCCCATCGAGGATTAATTTATATTCTTGCTTCTCGTAATAGTGTTCCAGGATGTGCTTAAAAAATTCTCCATTGTGAAGAAAATCATCCATCCTACCCCCATCACCCATATGAAGATCACTAAAAATAACGAGACGGTCTTTATTTGATATATCTACTGTCGGTGCATCCGAGAATAATTTTTCTAATTCTTCCATTTGATCCTTTTTTACGAAAAAGTATACTCTTCCCTTGTTAAGTGATAGTGAATTCTATTTTAAGAGAGGATGAGGAAATCTTTAAATGGAATAATAATGTTAGCGATTAAAATTCAACCCATCGCCCCAATTGGTTTTTATCCGCTATGAATTATAACTCGAAGGATTTTACCCATCTCATAATTGCTGTTTCTATCTTTTCACGGACAATTCGGGTTCTCGCTTTTCGTTCATCGATAGTTCCATTAAAGGAAGAAGGATCTTCGAAATCCCAATGTAATCTACGGGTAATGCCTGGGAAAACCGGGCATTGCTGAGCCGTTTTTTCATCGCATACCGTAATTACGAAATCGAAAAGTCTTCCGCTTTTGACAAATTCAAAAACTCCCTTTGTTTTGTTTTGAGAAATATCGATGTTCAATTCCTTCATAACATCAACCACAACCGGATTCAGTGTTCCCGGTTCCAGTCCTGCGCTTTCCACTGAGAAGCGATCTCCACCGTATTTTTTTAGAAAAGCTTCTGCCATCTGGCTTCGTGCCGAATTATGAACACATAAAAACAAAACCGTTATTTTATTTTGATTATCCATGATATTCATCCTTTAGAACTCCTATTTTGCTCTTTATTGTTAAGAAATAATGAAGAAAACCAGTTTATCCCTATCATTTCTTTTTTTATAATCGAATTTTATTGTTCCAGCGGATGTTGACGCGGATTAAAAATTCCAGTACGAACAAGTTCTTCTATGCGGTACGTCCCAAGTTTTCGTACTTTTAAAAATCCATCCCACGCTGCTTCCGCCAGTCGTCCATTATCTCTGAGATCAAACAGCCATTGATCCACATAACGAATATCACCCGGAGGAGTCAGGCCCGCATGAATTTCTTGAAGCCAACGCTTATTCAATTTTTCATGAGTGCCGATCGGTGGTGCAATCAGAATTGGAATCCCCAGTCCACAGTAAAAAGAGAGTTCGCTCGGTTTGGTCCATAATACATCAGTCTCTCTCAGGGCGTTGTTAAACCGTTCAAGGTATTTATAAATATCCAGATCGAAAATGATTGTAATACCCCTCCCATAATACTGCGTTAATTCCAATTCATTTATATATCCCAGTATTTTCTCAAATACATGTTTCTGAATTCCCGCAGACAATTGAATCCGAATTTTTCCTTCCCGTATTTTTTCTTTCAAACTGGCAAGAATCGTCCGGATCATATCGACCTGAGCCCCTGCCCCACCAACCGCAAACATCAGAGTGAAATAATCCGGTGGTGCCGGAGGCATCTCTTTTTTATCCAACCAATAATACACAGATTGCCTGTGAAAAGAAAAGAACTTTTCCGTCGGGTCCAATCGAAGCAATCTATTCCACAAATCTTCTTTAAGTATTTCAAGATTTTCAAGGCTGCCGATATTCTCTTTCGGCAAAGGAAAACCTGTAAGGTAAATGTTTTCTTCCGGAACACCATAGGTAAGCAGTCTTTTTTTAACCTGTGTACAGGGTGCCAGATATTTAATGTGACTCGTTGAAGGTTCAGGGGGAACCCATACCCTGTTAAAATCCGTGTCGCATA